>JAUVQL010000208.1 GCA_030598165.1 Acidobacteriota bacterium
ATGAGCAAGAGAATCCGGATCGTCCTACGGGTTGTTTCAGTGGGGCTCGTGACGGTCGCCCATTTCACGACGCCCATTGGGATGGGCTTCCTTCATAACGTATACCAGCGTCTTTATTATCTCCCCATTCTGGCGGGAGCTTTTTGGTTCGGCGTGCGCGGGGGAATCATCGTTTCGCTCGTGTGTGCCGCCGCCTATCTGCCCCACATCGTCATGGACTGGGGTGGGCATCCCGAGTACAGGCAGGCCCAGTACGCAGAGCTCATCATGTTTCAAGTCGTGGGCTTGGTGGTTGGAGCACTTGCAGAGTTGGAGAAGCGGCAACGCGAGCGTCTTGAACGAACCTCGCAGGAGCTTGCCCA
This sequence comes from Acidobacteriota bacterium, assembly GCA_030598165.1. Next base: position 363 of record JAUVQL010000208.1, read on the forward strand.
AGCTTATCGCCAACTTCAGGAAAGCTTCGAGCAGCTCCGGCGAGCCGACCGTCTTGCCGCGTTGGGTCAACTTTCTGCTGGGTTGGCGCACGAGATCAAGAACCCGTTGGCTTCGATGAAAGGTTCGCTCGAGATCTTGTCTTCGGACTTTCCCCCTGGTCACGAGAAACGGGAGTTTCTCGACATTCTCGAGAAGGAGCTCGGCCGCTTGAACGTCGTCCTTTCAGAGTTCCTGCAATTCGCTCGAACGCCGCGACCCGACCGAGGACCCTGTCACCTGGAGGAGGTTGTCGACTCGATCAAGGTGCTGTGCTCCAAAGAAGCGAACCGGCAAGGTGTCGACATCGAGGTTTCCTATCAAGAGGATCTGCCTGAGCTGAAGCTCGACGCCGCACAGATCCAACAAGCTCTTCTCAATATCGTGCTCAATGGTATTCAAGCCATGCCGTCCGGTGGGCGGTTATCCATCCTTGTGGAACATAGTGATGATACTTTGAGTGTTTGGATTCGCGACGAAGGGGAGGGCATCCCTCCCGAGAATCGAACGCGGATCTTCGATCCCTTCTTTACGACGAAAGAACGTGGCACGGGTCTTGGGATGGCCATCGCCCACAATCTCATTCAGGGGCATGGAGGCGACATCCGTATCGTTGACCAGGACGGCCCGGGGAGCACATTTGAAATCGTTCTTCCGATAAAGAGCTCTACCGATGATTGAAAAGATACTCATTGTAGATGACGACCTCAGCTTCCGGCGCGTCGTCGAATACACGCTGAAGGAAGAGGGTTATGAGACCACCGTCGCGGCCGACGGAGAGGAAGCTCTGAATTTGTTCTCGGAATCGGAATATTCCCTTGTGGTTACCGATGTGCTCATGCCTCAACTGGGAGGGCTGGAGCTCTTGAAGCGAACACAGGCCATTGCCCCCGAGGTTCCAGTTGTCGTCGTCACCGCTCACGCCGCCGTGGAAGACGCGGTCAATGCCATGCGGGAGGGAGCCTTCGATTACATCGAAAAGCCCGTCAATCGTGACCAACTCAAGTTCGTCGTCAAAAAAGCTCTCGAGGTCAAGGAGCTCAGAAGCGAGAACCGACGGCTTCGACAAGCGGTCTCGGAGCGGCTCGAGTTCGAGAACATGATCGGCGGCTCGGAGCGGATTCAAAAGGTTTTTCAAGTTGCGGCTCAAGCGGCTCGGGTGGACTCGACGGTGCTCGTTCTCGGCGAGAGTGGCACCGGTAAGGAGCTTCTTGCAAAAGCGATCCACTTCAACAGTCCGCGCAGGAACCGGCCGTTTGTCGTCGTCAATTGCGGCGCCATACCGGAGACCCTCCTCGAGTCGGAGCTCTTTGGCCACAGTCGTGGTGCTTTCACAGGGGCGTTCTCCGAACGCAAGGGAAAGATAGAGGCTGCAGATACGGGCACGGTGTTCCTCGATGAGATCGGCGATCTCGAGCCACAGACTCAAGTCAAGCTCCTCCGTCTTCTGCAGGAAAAGGAAATCGACAAAATTGGCGTCTCCAAACCCATCAAAGTGGATGTGCGAATTATTGCTGCCACCCATCGCGACCTCGAAGGAATGCTCCGGGAGGAGAAGTTCCGCGAGGACCTCTACTATCGCTTGAGTGTCATTCCCATCAAATTACCGTCGCTATCGGAGCGACGTAACGACATCCCTCTTTTGGCTGATTTCTTCTTGAAGAAGTATGCTCAGAAGTTCGGCAAGAAGCTCACGTTGGACCGTGAGATCTTCAAGGTTCTCGACGTCTATCCCTGGCCTGGAAACATTCGCGAGCTCGAGAATTTGATGGAGAGAACGGCGGCGCTTCATGAAGGCGGAACGATCAGGGTGGACGATTTGCCGGAAGACATGCTCAACCGAGCGTCCAAGATCGGTCCCGTTCTCTTGAATATCCCACCTGATGGAGTCGACCTGGAGCAAGTTGAAAAAGACCTCATCCGCGAGGCACTCGAGCGCAGTCGGTGGAATCAGTCGCGAGCGGCTCGTTTCTTGAGGACCACTCGAAATACGCTGATCTACCGCATGCAAAAGTACGGTATTCGCGAGCCTGATCTCGAGTAAGCCAAAGAAAATAAAATGGTTGTTCGCTTTTCCGTCGCCGGTGGTCTGCGTCACAAATCCCGATTGCCACATCGACTAGAATGGACGCACACCAGTTTCCAGGAGGCGAGCGATGAGAACGCTTAGGGCAGTCCTTTTGACGGTCTCGTTGATGATCATTCTTTCGGCGGGAGCGTTACCGGACGCCGGGTGGTGGTTTCCCGCGAGCTCGGTTTGCCACGCTGCAGTCCAGACCCCGGTGCTCAAGTGGCAGCATGGTGGATGTTACTCCTCTTGGTGTGAAACGGGCTGGTACTCTTCTCCTGCCGTGGCGGATTTGGACAACGACGGAGAGATGGAGATTATCGGAGGCGCTTATACCGTCTTCGTCCTCAACGGGAATGACGGCTCCGTACAGTGGAGCGTCGACCCGCCCGGCGGCAGAGTCTGGCCCGGCGTAGTCGTGACGGATTTGGATGCGGACAGCGATTTAGAGATCGTCACGGCTCACGGCAGCGGCTACGTTCATGTCTTCGATCATGCCGGCAACACGGTGTGGTCACGGCAACCGGTGTCCAATGAATTGCGTGGTCTGTCCGTTTCGGATATCGACCGTGACGGAACGATGGAGATCATTGTTACCGGCGCGGTTTATGGCAAGGTGAACACCTGGATCTTTGAACATGATCAATCTCTCCGACCCGGTTGGCCGCAACTTGGCAACGACAGCGGTTACGCTTACGGTGTGTTCAACGACAACGCCGCGGTCGGTGATGTAGATGGCGATGGCACTGCCGAAGTGGTCGTCCCGTCTGATGTTCATTACATATGCGCTTATGAGCCCAACGGGATCCAATTGCCTGCTCATTCCATGTACGGGTCCAAGCAGTGGGGAGCCGTCGGTATTTGGGAGAGCCTCGCAACGGAGTTGCGCGGGTGGGGCTACTGTGACGGAGTGCGCGCGGAAAGCTATCGTACTAACTTCGCCCATGGAGCAGCGGTCATTGCTGACGTCAACGGAGACGGCTCGACCGAGGTCGTCGTTACCGGGAATGTTTATGACTGTAACGTCGGTCACCCGCCCG
>JAUVQL010000193.1 GCA_030598165.1 Acidobacteriota bacterium
CGAGGATTGGTCCGAAAGCTCTCCAATATTCTGAGAAAACTTCTCCGCGAGCAGGATAACTTCATTCCCCTCAAAGAAGAGCTGGAGTTCATAGATTCCTACTTGGATATCGAGTTCGTACGTTTTGGTAGCGGCAAGCTCGAGATCAAAAAAGAAGTCGATCCTGATGCACTGGAGACTTACATCCCGGCTATGATCGTGCAGCCGCTGGTCGAGAATGCCGTCAAGCACGGAATCTCGAAACGTTTGGAAGGAGGTCGCATCATCATCCGCGCTCGTCAGGACAACGGAGCTACCATTATCGAGATCGAGGACAACGGAGGAGGATTGCCCATTACAGCAGAACATGGTGATGGCCTCGGTATCGGGCTTACCAACGTCAGTGAGAGACTCAATGTTATCTACGGTAGCAAATGTCGGTTCCACCTCTCGAGTCTTTCGGGAAGAGGAACCCTGGCTCGCCTGGAGATCCCCGAAGTGGATCGGTCCAAGTTGGAAGCGAGCTGATCATGACGATACGCGCCTTGGTGGTAGACGACGAGCAGCTCGCACGAGACGAGCTTTGCTATCTTCTAGAATCGATCCCCGAGATAGAAGTGATCGGCCAAGCTGCGAACGGATATGAGGCTATCACCGCAACCCAGGAGCTCCATCCGGAGCTCATGTTCCTTGACATTCAAATGCCGGGACTCGACGGCTTCCAGGTCGTCCGTCAACTCATGAGCCGCGGCGGAGTCATGCCTCGCGTCATCTTTGTGACCGCCTTCGACCAGTATGCTATTCGGGCCTTCGAGGTGAATGCGGTTGACTATCTGCTCAAACCGGTGGAGAAAGTCCGCCTCTCTGAAGCCGTCGCTCGGTCGCGTAGGCAGATCGGCGAAAGCCAGCCGCTCACGGAGCAAATCGAGCGTATCTTGGGTGCCCTGGAACGAGGAAGCCCTCTCAAACGTGTGGCGGTAAAAGTCAACGACCACTATATGCTCGTCGACTCGAAGGATATCGTCTCCGCAACCGTTGAAGACGGCATCGTTTCCATTGCAACGGACAAATACACCGGCACCTCCAACCTTCGTACGCTAGACGAGCTGATGTCGAGCCTCGATCCGGCCGTTTTCTGGCGGGTTCACCGTTCTTTCATCGTCAACTTGCAGCGGATCAAAGAGGTCATACCTTGGTTCAATCGAACGATCCTCCTCAAGATGTCCGATAGCAAAGAGACCGAGATCCCCGTTTCCAGATCCCACACGAGGCGCCTCAAAGAATACTTGAAGCTCTAATCAAAATATTGAACTTGGCACTGTTCGGTTTCGACCCACGAAGATCCCGGTTACGACCAGCGCCGGTAGGACACGGCGGGAAGGCACTCTCTATCCCTTTGTTTTAGAATCACTTATTAAGCCAGGAGCACGGCACATGCATTGCTACTCCTTCAACCGGAGGTGGGAATATGGGTAACGTAGAACGAGTTCGGGAGGAGCTCGCAAGTCCCCCAAGTCCAGAGTATTTGAAATCCAAGATGAAGGATGGTTGGAGGCCGGTAGCCATCGAGTGGGTGCGCCAGGCAAAGGGTGCAAAAATGGGACCCGCGCCGAAAGGCCTCAAGCAGGAAGTCCCTTACGGTCTCAAAGTTTCGAAGGACTGTCTCTACCTCGAAGAAGATCCAAGGGAGAAGGCAGCCCTGAATCTGATGCTCGCGTTGATTGCCGGCGATCATCCTCTCTCGAAAATCGCGACCGAGCTCAACCGTCAAGAGCTCTTTATGCGAAACGGTGACCCGTGGAGCCAAGTAGCTGTCTTCAATATGCTCCCGCGGTTGATTGAAGTCGCGCCGGGAATCCTAACCGCAGATGAGTGGAGCACGTCGAGAGATCGGATCTTGAGAGCTGTATAGAAGAAGCCGCAAATGAACGCAGCCTCAAAATAAAGCCGCGCATGAACGCGAATTAACGCGAATAAGATTTGAATTGTAATGAGAATCTGATCCAAGAATTCCTTCTCAATTTGCGTTCATTCGCAGCTTAACTTTCTTTACCGATGCTTAGAAGCGAAGGCCAACGACTTACAAAGGTTGTCGTCTGCTCTCCGAAAGAGCAATACTTCCAGGTCCACGATCTCAAGGCTCACAACATCAACGAGGCCCCTGATCCTAAAAAGACGGCCCAGCAACACGACGATTTGAAATCGGTCATGGCTCATTCCGGGGTCAATGTTGTCGATGCGGCCGAGCTATCCGGACATCCGAACTCCGTCTTTACTCGTGATGTCGCGCTAAGCACTCCTAAGGGCTTTGTCGCCCTCCGAATGGGTCTGGACTCGCGACGCGGTGAAGAATCCTGGATGGGCAGCATCCTGGAATCCATAGGTGAACCCCTCGCCGCCACCATCCACGAACCGGGTACCGTAGAAGGAGGAGATATCCTCCTTGCGGAAGAGCTTGCTCTCGTCGGGCGATCCAAGCGCACTAACCCAGAAGGCGTGAAGCAAATCTCCGAGATTTTGAAGGAAATGAGCTACGAGGTGCGCGTCGTACCCGTTCCCGATAGCTACCTTCACCTCGGAGGAGCGATGAGTGTTATCGCACCCGATCGTATTGTGTGCTGTCGCGAGGAGTTCGACCCGTCTCTACTCCAGGGTCTAGAAGTCATCAATGTTCCAAAACGCGGTCCCTCAACGGGTAACGTTATCTGTTTGGCACCGAACGAGGTCGTCGGGAATGTCGCGGAGAACCGAGAGGCTCTCGACATTTTGGACAACCAAGGGATACGCGTTCATCGCGTTGATTTGTCGGAGTTCAGAAAAGGCGCAGGCGGCCCCACGTGCTTGATCCTGCCAGTGGAGAGGGAGTAGGGGTGGGGAAGGCCTCTTATCTTACTGCTCGACTGCTCAACCTTACTGCTCAACCGCCCGGCACAGCCGGGCCTACTTCTTAGCCGACAAGCGCTTGATGCGCGCTATGTAGGTCCGTACCACTTTCTCGGAATCCAGCCCCAAACAGTGGGCGTATTGGGCGACGAAGCTCTTGAGGTAGACTGCAGCGGGAAGTCGATCCAGCCGCTCTTCCTCGATATAGCCCAGCATGGTGACACCGATCTTGGTTTCCTCAGCAATGGAGTGCAGATCCTGCCCCGCCGATTCCCGGGCCCGACGGAGGAAATCTCCGCTGGCCTCTTCCTTGAAGCCTAGCTGAACCTGAGAACGCCTCAGAGGCTCGTCCAAGGCGCCGACAGCCTGAGAACCCTTGACAAGACGGGGGAAGCTCCGCGACCCTTCAGACGGGGTCTCTGTCTCGTTTGAGTCCACAACAGGGGATGACGTTGATTCGCCCGAGTCGCTTTGCTGTGACAGTTCTTGCCCAAAAAGAGACTCATCGTACAGACGACGACTATCTTCCGCGATCAGCGTTTGGTAGGCTTCGGTGACCCTCCGGAGAATGTAACGTCGTTCGTCCTTCGACAATATGGAGCTCGAGACTAGGGACTCGCCACTGTAGATCTCACGAGCACATTCGTAAGCGGTCTGTATTTCTTCTGGGCCAGCGGAATAGCCGACTTCTAAAACCTCATAGAAATCTTGCTCTGTCAGTCGTCTGAACATGGCGCCGTACTTTCGAAGAGAGAAAGGAGACGAGAAGCCGTTCTATCGATTGATTTTGCCGTTCCGGAATCGGGGCGTATGACCATGAAAGGCCTCTTCCTCCGATTCGCTTGCCAGATGCCATCATCGTAATTGATGAAGCCCAAACAATCGATGTCGACTC
>JAUVQL010000232.1 GCA_030598165.1 Acidobacteriota bacterium
AGAAGAGAAGTTCGAACGATTCCCCGGAAAATTCTATTTCAAGAGCTTTACCGGAGAATACGCTCGGTCGTTGGGCCTCAATCCTGATGAGGTGCTTCGCGATCTTCAATTTGCTTACGATGAGTGGTATTACCAAAAAAAAGAATTGGAAGCAGCAGACGAAATTACCGAGGGCGGATTCTTTACTCGATTCGCAGGTCGATTTCTGATGCCTCCTGAAGTTTAGTCTTCTTTTCTTCTGTTTAAGACCTACAAAAAGTCCTCGCCATTACCGGGATAGCTTTGTGCTATATTCGGTCACGACGCACAACTCAAATTCGTCCGCATTGCCAACATTCTAGGGTCGATCGCAGGGAGGATTAGTAATCATGTCTAGACCGCTCGCCATATCAGTTGTATTCCTTTTATTGTTTGGACTCGCCGCAATACAAAACTCCCACGGGCCAAATATCGGCAGCGAAGCCCCAGATTTTACGCTCTCCGACTCTCACGGCAAAACCTACAAATTGTCGGATTTTCGAGGTCAGAAAGTGGTGCTAGAAATCATTCGAAGTGGTGGGTGGTGACCGTTTTGCCAAAAGCAGCTCGGTGAGCTGCAGGACGGTTGGGAAGATATCAAAAGTCGCGGGGCTACCTTGCTGGCTATTTCAAACTATGATGCGAAAGAAACGGCGAGTTGGTTGGAGAGGAATGACTGGGAATATCCCATACTCTGTGACGGTGAAGAGATCATCAAAAAGTACAACTTGTTGAACGAAGCGCCACAGAAACCGGGAAGGGAAGGACTACCCCACCCAGCGACTATTATCATCGACAAGGATGGGAAGATCCGCTTTGTCAATGTATGGGTGAACTATCGCGAGAGGACGTCCCTGGCGACGATCCTCGCCGAGCTCGATAAGCTTGACTGAACCGATCCGCATGAACAAAAGACTTACGCACAATATAATGTATTACTTTAGATTATGCTTGCAAGTCGCTTTAAAAACATCAGAACTTCGATGGAAGTTTGAACGGGGAAGAGTAATTTGGGCGAGAACACTTATGGTGATTCGCTAAGGGAATTCATGCGGAACTTTCCGCAAGGAGTTGCCGTGGTGGTTGCGGACGCCGGTAGAAGTCCGCGGGGCATCACCGTTAGTTCCTTCGTGTCGATTAGCTTAGAGCCACCTTTGGTGTTGATTTCAATCTCTCATGCTTCTCAAATTCTTCCTTTGCTCGAGAAGTCATCGTCGTTTACCGTGAGCGTTCTCTCCCATGAACAGGGTGCGCTATCAGAGCATTTTGCCAAGGTCGATCTAGGCTCGGAGGAGCAGTTTGCAACCGTACCCCATAGGAAGGGAAGTCTCGGTATCCCCTGGATCGAGGGATGCTCGGCGAACTTGGATTGCGACATCGTTGACCAGATCGTGCAATCCGACCACACCCTCTTCGTTGCACGAGTCCAACACTCCGAAGTTCATCCGAATGGTGGACGACCCTTGATTTTCTATTCAGGAGATTACTGGGGCATAGGGTCGGTCGTTTTCGACCGCCATCGTCGATGAAAAGGTGTAGAGAACCATTTGATCTAAAAGGTATACTTAATCTTCTATGCCTCCGCCCAAAGAACAAGCAAGCTACCGAGAGTTCGAAGCTGTTCACCTCTTCTGTCCCAAGTGTCGAGACGCTCTTCCCGTAAGAAAAAAACTACTTCTGGTTTTGCCGGATGGTGACCTCTACGAGTATCGGTGCACCCGATGCAACACGTTGGTGGGCAAAAAGAAAGGCGATCCGAGTATTTGATGAACCTTACTTTTCTCAGGATCTAGTGCCCGAACTAGTCTTTCGGTCGAGTCGCCGAAGGTACTCCACAACCTTCTCGTGTCCATTGGCCTTGAACTCTTTGAACTCCACACCGACTTGAAAACGCTTCGCCTCGGCTCGTGCCCACGCCTGGCAGTGACGGACGACCCCATGAGCTCGAACCTCGCCGGTTGGTAGCTTGAACTGGAAATCGTGCTGAGAGCCATATTCCAAAGGGCTATTGGACACAAATAGGCCGCCGCCAATACCGAGATTGACGGTTTTAAGCACGACGGTCTCCTCTAGTTGGGCGGGCCGGCCAATGTAGAGTCGCGGCTGTTCACGGCGCTCGTGTTCCAACCTGTTTCTTATGAGCTCATTGATGGTCATCTTGGCTACCGCCGACAGGTTGGTGAACTGAACGCCAATCCGGTAGTCGGCTGGCCCAGGTTTCCCGGTGGGACCAGCCGCTTCGGATATCGAACAGTGCACCACAAAACATGGAACGCAATGGCTAGAGCCTCCAAGCGGCAACGAGAGCACCAGTTCCGTGCCGGGTTGGAGATATTGCTGAAACTCGATAAGGGCACCACTCGAGCTCAAATCGATCAAGTGGGTATGGGAACTGTAGTGGGTTTGTCCGGAGAGTTCTTTCTCCAGCTCGAATCGAGGCGTACCCCGGCGCGTAATCGGTTTTTGTTCAGTCATCAGAGAGCCTCCAATCATGACTCTCGTTGGGGTAGGAGCTTATTTATCGAACTAAATCCAATCTGTCAACGGTGACATGATATAAAATCTCCGTCATGCAGACGCTGAACGAGAATAGCGAGCAGAGCAAGGAAGAAAACCCCACAAAGAACCGGACTCTTTGGGCGGGACTCATTATCGCCATAGTTGTTGGCGTTGCAGGTTACTTCGTCTGGCAGGCTGTTTCCGAAAAACCGCCTGAGGCACCCATCCCGGCACCGGCACCTCCTCCAGAGCCGGAACCCGAGCCTGAGCCTGAGCCTCCACCACCACCCACGCCGACGGTAGGTTCTCTCGCTGTCAGTACGGATGTTGAAGGTGCCGTCGTCTACATTGATGATGAGAAGGCCGGAAACGCTCCCTATCGCGTTTCGAGCCTCGATCCGGGCAGTTACAACATCCGAGTCGAAAAAGAGGGTTACGAGCCCTACCAGCAAAACGTCCGCATCGTGGCCGGTCAAAGCGCACGAGTAAGAGCCACGCTCAAGAAAATAGCCGCACTCCTACGCGTAGTGAGCGATATCCCGGGTGCGCAAGTGTTCCTCGACAGAGACTACCTCGGCACCACTCCGCTCGAGGCTCCAGATATTGCTCCCGGCGCTCATGAGCTCACGGCGTCTGTCGAAGGCTATGACATGTACGCCGAGACCTTCGAGATGTCGACCGAGCCGCGAGACATCATGATCC
>JAUVQL010000016.1 GCA_030598165.1 Acidobacteriota bacterium
CTCCTTACCGGGCCTCCGGGGGCAGGTAAGACACTTCTCGCGCGCCGAATGCCGTCAATATTGCCGGAGCTCGACTTCGACGAGGCACTGGAGGTGACCAAAGTCCACTCGGTGGCCGGGAAGCTCGACTATAACCAGGCGTTGGTCTCGACACCGCCGTTCAGGGCGCCACACCACACCGTATCTTGGGCTGCGATGGCCGGTGGTGGCAGCGGGCCTATGCCAGGTGAGGTGAGCCTAGCCCACTGCGGAGTTCTTTTTCTCGATGAGTTGCCGGAGTTCCAAAGAAATGCCCTCGAGGCTCTTCGGCAACCACTCGAAGAAAAAAGCATCTTGATCAGCCGGGTGGGGAACTCCGTCACTTACCCGGCAGAGTTCATCTTGATCTCGGCCATGAATCCTTGTCCGTGTGGGTATCTTGGTGCGGAGAAGCGGCCTTGTACATGTACGCCGCCCATGGTCCATCGCTATCGCGGCAAAATATCGGGGCCGCTACTCGATCGCATCGATCTTCACGTATTCGTTCGTCCTTTGGACGCCGAAGAGATATTGGGAAACTCTAATTCGGAATCCTCCGCTGCCGTGAGGAAGAGAGTCTTAAAAGCACGTTCTCTCCAGCGGAGGCGTTTTCGGCGTAGTCGAGCCAGAGTCAATGCCAACATGACGCCTCGACAGATCAGTCGGTATTGCCCGCTGGCTCAGTCCAGCCGCAGCGTCGTTCGACAGGCTATCACCCGGCTAGGTCTATCGGCGCGAGCCTATCATCGGATCGTCAAAGTAGCTCGAACCATTGCGGATCTGGCAGCTTGCGACGAAATTCAGGAAAGCCACATTCGGGAAGCCATCCAATACCGGATTCAGGAAGCCGGCACGAACGGCCGTTTTTGAAATAGCAAGTCGAGCAGTCAGACGTCATTGATTGCCCGGCACCCGCCTACGCCGTTGGCAATAGGACTGAGTCCAACGGCTACGGCGAGGTCTCGCCGTGGCTTCGCCATCGGTAGTGGAGCCGAAGCGTCGGCGGACAGCCGGGCCTACTTCCTACTTCCTCCCATTCTTGAATTCCTCCCTCATTGGTGTACCATCATCCCTTGCGCCTAAAGGATTCAGCTAACTCGACATGAGAACCTACATCATCGTTGCTCTCCTCCTGGGTGGGACGCTCTTCACCTTGAACTCCGTCGTGACGGACGGCGAGACGAGCGTCAGTGAGAAACCAGCATACAAGGTGATGGTTCTTGGATTCGATGGTGTCGACCCTGAGTTTCTGGAGTACTTGATCGAAGAAGGGAGACTTCCCAACTTCGCCCGTTTGTTCAGGGAAGGAGCCTACGCGCCCTGTCAATCATTCAAGCCGACCAAGTCCGTCGTTATCTGGACTTCCATTGCTACCGGAAAGCGAATGGAGAAACACGGCATCATCGACTGGATGCTGCTATCCGAGGACAAGCGTGAAAGAGTGCTCGCTACCGGTAATGTCCGCCGGACCGAGGCGATGTGGAACATTGCTTCAGCAGCCGGCAACTCGGTTCAGATTCTAAACTGGTGGGCTACCTGGCCGACGGAAGTGGTCGTTGGTGAAATGGTCTCCAATCATTATCCCAAACCGAAAGGTGACACCCTTGCAGACGTCACCTATCCGATGTCGCTCGTGGAGGAGCTCGCACCGCTTCGGGTTATTACGCGGGAGGAGGTCGAGAGTCTCCTGCAAGCCTCTGGAATTCCCGCTTATGCTCCGGAGATTATCGAAGCGACCTTCCGGCCCACGGACAACTTTACGCGTCAGTTTCGCGCTTCAGCGGGTCACTTTGTCGAAGATCTGCTGATTGAGCGAACCGCCCATCATTTGTTGCAGAGTCGGGGCCAGGCAGACCTCTTTGGCATCATATTTCGCAATATAGATATTTACTCGCACTTCCTTTGGCGATTCGTTGATCGGCGCCTTGCAGAACATACATTCCAAGAGCTCATGGAAGACGAAGTGCCATTGTCGCCTGAGGTTGAACGGGCCATGAACGAAGCCTATGCGCGGGTTCTGGAACCGGTCTACGTTCATGAGGACCGACGCCTGGGACGCCTCATGGAGAAGGCAGGGCCCGACACGGTTGTCATAGTGGTCTCGGATCACGGTTTTCAGTTCCGGCCTTACGGGTTCTACCACTACGGACTGGATGCTGGTGGGGGGACCCTCGCACCACCTGGGGTGATTTTCCTATGGGGCCCTCCTGTCCGGGCCGGAGTCCGACTGAAGGCTCCCACGGTTTTCGATGTAACGCCGACACTCCTCTACCTCATGGGTCTGCCTGTGGGGAAAGATATGGACGGTCGCGTATTGACGGAAGCGTTTTCTCCTCAATTACTTGCAAAGAGGTCGGTAGAATGGGTGGCAAGCCACGATACCGGACAGCGGGGCGGAAAGCCGCTGCCGAGTGATATCGATGAAGACATTTTGCAGGAGCTTCGTACGTTAGGGTATGTGCGATAAGAAGGCACAGGTATTGCAATTGCGGGTTATGGAGGTAGACCACGCCATAACCCCTACATTTTCGTACTTGACGGCCTTCCCCCGGCTGTAGTAAGGATTGGGGCGCTTTATGTGTAGGTTATGGCTTTATTACTGATTCATGACATGTGGTCCGTTGCTCAAGGTCAGTGGTATGAGAAAACGAAATTATACAGTCATCTTAGTCCCCCATGGGGGCGCGAAGTATCGCAAATATCATCTATCTGCTGTTAAGATTGGACTTATCGGCTTTGTTGGCTGCATGAGTCTAGTCCTTACGGGTCTGCTCGCACTCCATTATGCTCGCTTTAACAGTGAGCTGAATGAGCTGAACCGCCTCCGGCACATGAACGCCGAGCTCCGGCAACAGAACCTTGATTACGAGGTTTCCACTGAGCACCTCACGAAGCGAGTGACATCTCTCCAGGATTTTGTCAAAAAACTCTCCATCATGGCAGGGCTGGACACCGAGGTTGCGGGAGAGCCTCTGGGGGGTATCGGTGGGCCAGATGTGGGGGAAACCCCTACGTCTGAAAGCGCATTCACCCAAGTTAAGGAAAGCTTGGAGTTCATGGCGAGTGAGTTGGCCTCACTGGAAGAGAAGGGCCGTGTGCTCGAGCGTTTTTACGAAGAGAACACCCTCATGCTGGCCTCCACTCCCTCCATTTGGCCGGTTCGTGGGTACCTCTCCTCAACATTCGGTAAACGGAAGGATCCATTTACGGGACGACCCGATTGGCATCCTGGAATCGATGTATCCACACCTATCGGGCGGCCCGTGGTTGCGACCGCGGACGGCATCGTTTTGTACGCCAGCCGTCGGGGAAGCTATGGAAACACCGTCATCGTCGATCACAAGTACGGCATGATGACGCTTTACGGGCACTTGTCTCGCTTCAACGTACGTCCAGGGAAACGAGTTCGGCGTGGCGATGTCATCGCCTATGTGGGCAACACCGGCCGAAGTCGCGGCCCCCACGTTCACTACGAGGTTTGGGTGTCGGGCCGGGCGGTGCATCCATTGGATTACATCCTCGAGTACGCCACGACGCTCAACGCGAAGTTGAGGGAGCGCAAGGCGACCAAAAGCACAGACTAGAGCACCGGTTGCCCGCAACCTTTGAGCTTCAAGGTACATATCCATCTCTTGATTCCTTGCTACCCGCTGTGCCCCGGAATCTGAGCCTTGAACCGGGGTAGGTGCTCACTGTAACCCACTCTACGGCCTCAGGATAGTGTCCCTATCATCCTTCTTCTCTGGTTGATTCGCCTTTTGGCATTTGCTAGACTGGCATGTTTATCAGCCCAGGATTGGATGTTCCATGCTGAACAAAGTTATCGCTAAATTCATCGGAACGAGAAACGAGCGTGAGCTCAAGCGGATACAACCGATCGTTGCGGCCATCAACGACCTCGAGCCGCGTGTGAAGTCCCAATCCGATGCCGACCTCAAGGCAAAGACAGCCGAGTTTCGTGGAAGGGTGGACAAAGGGGAGCCTCTGGACGAGTTGTTGCCCGAGGCCTTCGCCGTGTGCCGAGAGGCCGCGCACCGCACGCTCAATATGCGACATTTCGACGTCCAGCTCATCGGTGGATACGTACTTCACCAGGGCAAGATTGCCGAGATGAAGACGGGTGAAGGAAAGACGCTCGTTGCCACTATGCCTGCCTATCTCAACGCGTTGACGGGCAAAGGCGTCCACATCATAACCGTCAATGATTACCTGGCTCGACGTGATGCGGAGTGGATGGGCAAGATCTACGAGTTCTTGGGCCTCCGCGTGGACTCCATCCCGCACGAGAAGACCGACGTCGAGAGACAGGACGCTTACGGCGCCGACATCACCTACGGCACCAACAACGATTTTGGCTTCGCCTACCTCCGCGACACCATGAAGTATGACGATTCACTCTTCGTACACCGCATTTACCCGAAGACGGTCAGGGACCCTGACGGCAAGGAAGTAGAGAAACTTCTACACTTCGGTATCGTGGACGAGGTCGACTCGATTCTCATCGATGAGGCACGGACGCCGCTGATTATCAGCGGTCCAGCCGAAGAATCAACGGAGCTCTATTACCAAATCGATCGCATCATCCCCAAGTTGAGAAGAGACGTCGACTTCACGGTCGACGAAAAGACTCGGACCGTGACACTGACGGAAGATGGCGTTCCATCGGCCGAAAAGGCGCTCAGTGTGGACAACCTCTACGATCCCGACCAAATGCACATACTCCATCATGTCTACCAGGCTTTGCGGGCCCACTCGTTGTACAAGCGCGATGTGGACTACATGGTGAAGGATGGACAGGTCGTCATCGTTGACGAGTTCACGGGACGCTTGATGCCGGGACGACGATGGTCGGATGGTCTTCATCAAGCCGTGGAAGCCAAAGAGCACGTAAAGATCGAGCGGGAGAACCAAACGCTGGCCACGATTACTTTTCAGAATTACTTCCGCATGTACGACAAGCTGGCAGGCATGACGGGTACAGCGGAGACGGAGGCGGCGGAGTTCGAGAAAGTCTACAGCCTGGACGTGATGGTTATCCCTACCAATCGTACTCTCATTCGAGATGAGTACCCCGATGTCGTCTACCGAACCGAACGTGAAAAGTCCAATGCCGTCGTGGACGAGATCCGAGAGCTCAACGGTGAAGGCCGCCCCATTCTCGTGGGAACGACTTCGATAGGTAAGAGTGAAAAACTATCTCAAATGCTCAAACGCGGCGGCATCAAGCATGTGGTCTTGAACGCCAAATACCACGAAATGGAAGCGGAGATCATCGCCCAAGCTGGGCGAATGCGTGCCGTGACGATTGCCACGAACATGGCGGGACGTGGAACAGACATTCTCTTGGGAGGAAATCCCGAGTATCTCGCCAGGACTGCATTGAAGAACAAGGGCAAGAGTCCTTTAGAGGTTTCGGAAGAGGAGTGGGAGGGTGCTTTCCATTCAGCGCAAACTCAAGTCGCGGAGGAACATAACAAGGTCATCGAACTTGGAGGTTTGCACATCCTTGCTACCGAGCGTCACGAGGCGCGTCGCATCGACAATCAGTTGCGCGGCCGCGCCGGACGCCAGGGTGACCCCGGCAGCTCTCGTTTCTTTCTGTCTCTAGAAGATGATTTGATGCGGATATTCGGTAGCGACCGCATCAGCGGTCTCATGCAACGGTTGGGTATGGAGGAAGGTGTGCCCATCGAGCACAAGATGGTCACCCGAGCCATCGAGAGGGCGCAGAAGCAAGTCGAAGGACAGAACTTCTCCATCCGCAAACACCTGCTCGAGTACGATGACGTGATGAACAAGCAGCGGGTGGCCGTCTACCGTTTGCGGCGGGAGATCCTCGAAGGCAAGGAGCAACGGAGCTACGTCTTGGAATTGGCTGGAACGCTTCTTGACTACTATCTCGACCAGAATATTCCCGCTGACGCGAATCCCGAGGATTGGGCGATTGATGGTTTCCAGCATGATCTCACCCGCCAGTACGGGTTCGACAGCTCGACGTATCGTGAAGTCGGATGGGAAGATCTCAACCGGCAAGAGATCCGCGACACGTTGTGGAAGCAAATCGAAGAGAAATACCAACAAAAAGAAGAGCTCATCGGCGTTGATTTGATGCGTACCCATGAGCGGATCATCATGCTCCAGATCGTCGACACCCAGTGGAAAGACCATCTCTATGCGATGGACCATCTGAAAGAAGGTATTGGTCTCAGGGGGTATGGACAACGCGATCCTCTCATCGAGTACAAGAAGGAAAGCTTCGCGATGTTCGAAGCCATGTGGGATCGTATCGAGGAGGAAATGGTCCGTTATCTGTTTCTCCTCCAGCCGGTACGAGAGCGGGCTGTGGAGCCTCGCCCCCAATCACGACCCACGAAACTGTTGTTCAACGACCCAGCAGCTTCTCCTTCCTCTTTCGCGAGGAGGGAGTCGAAAGGCGGAGCGGATGCCGCGGTGAAGACCGTCAAGCGGACGTCTGCGAAGGTGGGCAGAAATGCCCCTTGCCCGTGCGGCAGCGGTAAGAAATACAAAAAATGCTGCGGAGCCTGACCGAGTAGGTCCGCCATTCTCATGTTGAATCCTCGGGCCAGCATCGGCTAGCCCAGCAAAAAAAGACGAAGGAGCCACACTCTTGAGCCAGGACCTTCCACCCATCGGACTCACCTTTGACGATGTTTTGCTCGAGCCTCAAAAATCCGAGGTACTTCCTACGGAAGTGGACACAACAACGCAATTCAGTAGAGGCATTCGCTTGAACATTCCCATTGTAAGTGCCGGCATGGATACCGTGACGGAGTCCCGGTTGGCCATCAGGATCGCCCAGCTCGGAGGAATGGGAGTCATCCACCGGAATCTGACGCCCGAGCGGCAAGCTGATGAAGTGGACAAAGTCAAAAGGTCCGAAAGTGGAATGATCGTGGACCCCATAACGATGTCCCCAGAGCAGCCCATTTCGGCCGCGATGAGCGTCATGGCGAAGTACCGGATCTCCGGTGTGCCGGTAACGGTGGAAGGCAAGCTCGTGGGCATTCTGACGAATCGAGATTTGCGGTTCGAGACTCGGATGGATCTACTCATTTCCGAAATTATGACCAAGAAAGATCTCATCACCGTTCCGGTGGGAACGACGCTCCATGATGCAAAAAAAATACTGCATCAGCATCGAGTGGAGAAGCTTCTTGTCGTCGGTGAGGATTTTCAGTTGAAAGGGTTGATTACTGTCAAGGATATTCAAAAGGCCATCGAGTATCCCAACGCATGCAAAGACAACTTGGGGCGACTTCGTTGTGCGGCGGCTATCGGAGTTGGCGAGGCCGCCCTCGAAAGAGCTCGTGCCCTCGTGGCGGCGCAAGTCGATGCCATCGTCGTGGACACCGCCCACGGTCACAACGTAGCCGTTATCGAGACCGTGGCGAATGTGAAGAGCCAACATCCGGATGTCCAAATCGTAGCCGGGAATGTGGCGACAACGAAGGGCACCGAGGATCTCATTCGAGCCGGAGCTGATGCTGTGAAGGTGGGCGTAGGACCGGGTTCGATCTGCACGACTCGAATCGTCTCAGGAGCCGGCGTTCCACAGCTTACCGCTGTCATGGATTGCTCTCGAGCGGCCAAAACGAGCGGCGTTCCCATCATTGCCGATGGAGGGATCAAGTTCAGCGGCGACATCACGAAGGCCATTGCAGCCGGAGCCGACTCGGTGATGATTGGCAGCCTATTTGCCGGTACGAACGAGAGCCCCGGTGAGACCATCCTTTTTCAGGGGCGGACGTTCAAGAGCTATCGCGGTATGGGCTCGCTCGGAGCCATGAGTGATGCCACCAAGGACCGGTATTCCCAGCAGGGTGTCGAAGCCTCAAAGCTTGTTCCAGAAGGTATCGAGGGGCGCGTTCCCTCGAAGGGGAGTTTGCAGGGCGTTATGGAGCAGCTTGTTGGAGGCCTGAGATCGGGCATGGGTTATTGTGGCTCAAAAAATATCCAGGAGCTCAAGACCCGAGCCAAGTTCGTCCGAATTACTGCGGCGGGGCACAAAGAAAGTCACGTCCACGATGTCATTATCACAAAGGAGGCCCCCAACTATCAGTTGGACGAATGATGAAATTCGAGGGTTTTATGTTTTGGCATCACACTGGCATCCGGGACTTTCGGAAGACCACCCCGTCTTCCAAAGACTGGTTGTTTGGGCTGAGTCTCGTCATAGCTCTGACCAGTTGCGATCTCCGAAGGCCTTTTACACTAATCACGGTATACAACCCGACATTGAAGATCTCCGTTCCCGTTCCCAAGGGATGGCGATCCGAGGAGGGCGGGCAGGCCGGATTCAGGATGCACATTTTTACCGGGGCTTCGGTCGATGTACCGGAGCGACCAGGCATCCGAGCACAGGTAATGCTGGGACCCTTGCCCCCAGGGACGGAGCTCGGTGAGCTGGCGAAGCGTTACACAAATGGTCATACTGTCTCCCGGGAGCAGGGTTATTCGCTCAATGGAAACGCGGGGAAATCGTGGTTCTTTCATTCCGAAGATGGGACGGAGCGGTTTCGCCTCATGTTGACTCCCATTGAAGACAGGCTCTACGGAATCTATGTTCACGGTGAACCAGCCACGATGGACGCTTATCGGTCTGCCCTCGACGCGATGTGGGATGGACTCTCCGTGGAAGAATCTCGTTTTTTTGAAACCTACGAGCGGCCCGACGTTGGACTCTATCTGAAACACCCTAGCTCATGGGAACGGACGGCATTGATAGGCAAGGGAGACTCTTTCTTTGTAGCCTTTCGTAGCCCTCCGCTCCTTCTGGAGAGCGGAGGAGCGACCATCCATGCGACCCTCGAGATCAACGTCAACAAGGTCGAGCCGGGGATAACGTTGGAAAGCTTCTATGCCGCTCGATTCGAGATCCAGGGAGACAACTATCGGCTCCTATCTCATGACGTGATCCGGCAAGGAGACGCCATCTCTGATCTCTATCACCTCGAGACGCAGCTCGCCGACTACCTCGAACGCACGATCTATTGCGTCCGGGGCGACAAGAGCTTCATTTTCAAGTTCAATGCGCAAAACACGATCTATCGTCAAATCGAGCCTTGGATTGATGAGATGGTTGCGACATTCCAACCACGTGATGTGAAATCGTCTTAGAACTGTATGGCCACTATTCTGGATAGGGTGGGAGCACTGCTGGGGCACCTAGGTCGAGGCACCGAAGTAGGGACCGAGCTGGAGGTGCGCTCTGGAAAGAGTCCCGACGGCGCACTCCAAATGGTCAACGACGGTGACGGCCGTTACGAGCTCGTCGATAAAGGCGGTCGCCTCGGCGCCACACCCGATCGGTGGTCCCAGTACATGTACTTTCGGGTTGGATCGGACCTCCGGGCGCGACTTGGTGATCGGATGGTCATCGAGATCGAGTACTTTGGAACACACTACGGGACATTTAGGCTGCAGTACGCTTCACGAGATCCTTCGGCACCTTATGAAGGGTTATACAAAGAGGCAAA
>JAUVQL010000070.1 GCA_030598165.1 Acidobacteriota bacterium
AGGATCATTATGGGACAGGGGGGATCCGATGTAAAACAGGCAAGAATTCAAGAAATCAAGAACTCAAGAATTCAAGAATCCTGTAATCCACCACCTCGGATCCGGACTGGTATCTGGTTTCTGGCTACCGCTGGGGTGCAGGTGCGTTAACCGTCTGATTCCTGAGTGATTTTGTACTGTTCCAACTTCTTATAGAGATTGCTTCTTGGCGTACCGATGACCTGAGCGGTCTGAGAGATGTTCCAATGGTTCTCCCTCAGCTTGGAGACGAGAAATGACCTCTCGCTCATTTCTTTGAATTCCTTGAGCGTACTGACCGGCTGGTGATTCGGGTGAACACCTTCACTGGAATGTCGGATGGCGTCGGGCAAGTCTTCGACACCAACAACGTCGCCCGGCGACATGATCACCAATCGTTCAATGGTGTTCCTGAGCTCACGAATATTTCCCTTCCAGTGATGGGCGGTCAGCCGCTTCATCGCTTCGGCGGAAATGCGCTTTTTCTTCAGGTTGTCTTCCGTTGCCAAGATCTCCAAAAAATGATCAATGAGAGAAGGGATGTCCTCGGCACGCATCCTCAAGGGAGGAGACACAATAGGAATAACCGAAAGGCGGAAATAAAGATCCTCACGAAAACGCCCCGCAGAGATTTCTTGCTCCAGATCTTTGTTCGTCGCGGCTATACATCTCACATCTACCTTAATCGTTTGGGCTGAACCCACCCGTTCGACCTCACCCTCCTGAAGGACACGAAGTACCTTGGCCTGAGTACGAGCACTCATATCCGCCACCTCATCGAGGAAGATGGCGCCGCGGTGTGCCTGCTCGAACTTGCCAATCTGTTTGGAGGTCGCCCCCGTGAACGAACCCTTCTCGTGCCCAAATAGCTCGCTCTCGATGAGATCTTCTGGAATGGCCGCGCAGTTGACTTGCACGAAAGGAAACCGTGCACGGTGGCTATTGGCATGAATGGCGCGCGCAATGAGCTCCTTGCCCGTACCGGACTCCCCGGTAATCAGTACGGTGGCGTTGGTGGGCGCGGACCGGCGAATTGCCTCTCGGATCTTCTCCATTGTCGGACTCTGCCCCACCATTTGATAGTGTCGTTCGAAACGGAGCCTTAGGCGGCCCACCTCTTCTTCAAGCTCTTTCCGCTCGAGAGCATTCCTTACCGCCAGTAGTACGCGCTCTGTCTCGAGGGGCTTTTCGATGAAATCGAAAGCGCCCAGCTTCGTGGCTTGAACAGCCGTTTGCACGTTGCCGTGACCGCTAATGATGACAACTTGAGCCGCCGGCGAGTCTAGCTTCAACTGTTCGAGCACCTCGAGTCCGTCCATTCCCGGCATCTTGACGTCCAAGAAAACTAAATCGGGAAGCTCTCTCTCGACAGCTTGAATCGCCTCGGCACCGGACGCAGCTTCCGTAACTTCGAATCCCTCGTACTCCAGAGTCATTCGCATGGTCTTGCGGATGGACTCCTCATCATCCACCACCAAAATTCTAGGTTTCATTGTGTTTGGCAATAGGTTTCTTGCTTCTTGAATTCCTGATTTCCTGAATTCTTGATCTCTTGACTTCCTCGCGCAACCCGTCCTATTTGTTTCGGTCGATAACGAAATCCGAGAGGGCCAGAAGAGATTCCTTGTAAGTCGAGTCGGGCAGGGGCTCGAGGGACAGACACGCCTGACGCGCGTAGCGCGCCGCCACGTCTCTGGCCGCATCGAGAGCTCGGTGACGACGAACGAGGTCGAGTATTTCCTTACGATTCACGTCATCAATGACTCTTCTCTGAATGACGGCTTCGACAGTCGCCGTAGCGCCGGGCTCTGCCCGAAGGGCATAGATGATGGGCAAAGTCACGTGGCCTTCTTTGAGATCTTGCAGCACTGGCTTTCCCAGAACATCTTCGCTCGCCGTGAAATCCAACAAGTCATCTACCACTTGAAAGGCCATACCGAGATTCAACCCGTAGTCCCAAAGGATTTGACCCCGTTCACCGTCCGCGCCGGCAACGACGGCCCCAATCTTGGCACACCCGGCGAAAAGATACGCCGTTTTACGCTCCAAGATATCCAAATGCTCGTCTTCGCCCAGGTCCACGGCCCCACCCCTCGTCATCTCGAGCATCATGCCCTCGATCATCCGAAGTGTTGCCTCGCAAATCACTTTGAGAATCTCCAAACTACCCAGCCCTATAGCAAGGTCCATAGAACGGATGTAGAGATAGTCACCGAGAAGAACCGTCACATCGTTACCAAGCAAAGAGTTGACCGAAGTTTGCCCCCTCCGCAGTGTGGCTTCGTCAACGATGTCATCATGAACCAAAGTTGCGGTATGGACCATTTCCATCACGGCAGCGTATTCCCGGGCAAGAGTACCTTTGTACCCACACAGCTTTGCAGCAAGAACGAGCAAGGCCGGTCGCACCCGCTTCCCACCGCTCCCGTGAATGTAATGGCTACTCGTCTCCACGATATCGACATCGCTGAGGACTTGTTCCCTTATCAGACGGTCGACTTCTTCAATATCCTCTTTCACCTCGGAGAGGATGTCCTGGAGGCGATCGGTTGTTCCGGTGGGCTGGCTGGTATTGGGAACCTGCATGTTGGGGATTCTTCTTCCTATGTTCTAGCGGTAATTAACGAATTGCATGTGAATGCCAAGATCGGTTTCTTTGAGCAACTCGATGACTTCCTGCAGGTCATCTTTCTTTTTGCCGCTGATCCTGACCTGGTCTCCCTGAATCGATGCCTGCACTTTCAGCTTGGTGCTCTTTACCATTTTGACCATTTCACGGGCCTTCTCAATGGGAATACCGCTTTGAAACTGTATCTTCTGCCGGACCGTTCCTCCAAGCGCTTCCTCAATCTTGCCAGGCTGGAGAGCCTTCAGAGGAACCCCTCGCTTGTGGAGCCTAGTCTGCAGCACGTCAAATCCGTTCTTCAGCTTGATATCCTCAGCGGAGGTTATCACCAGCTCATCGTCAACCAGCTCGATCTGCGTCTTGCTGCCCTTGAAGTCGAAGCGCGTATGAATCTCCTTGACGGCCTGCTGGACGGCGTTCCTGACCTCCTGCATATCCACTTTGGAGACTACGTCGAATGAGCTCTCTGCTGCTGCCATGGCCTCACATTATCACGAAAATCAGCAGGTGAAGCAACGGACCGCTCACAGGAACCACCTAGAGCCGGAACATTCGGTGGAAATTCTCGTCCGTGGCTCCAAAGTCTTTGGCGTCGTGAGGGGTGCAACCGACTGCCGTTCGAAGTATCTCGCTTTGCTCTACCATCTCGAAGGCCTGCTCTTAAGACGCCTTTTCATCGAGTAGAGCAAGAGAAAGTATCTTCCGCACACCGGCAGCTTCTGCCCGGTTCAGTACCTCGTCTCGATCGAGATCGAAGGCCTCCATATCGAGGTGGGCGTGGGAGTCGATCATTTCTTCTTGGTCTTGTCTTGGTCCACGTACCGAATGTAGCCTAGAGATTCCAGCTGTCGACGGAGATCTTCAGGGATCTCCGAAGCTTCGGGTGCCGGGGCTCCGACTCGAAGACGCTCTTGCTCCCAAATCCATTGCAGGAGTTGTTGCTGTAAGTGGCCATATAACAAGGCTTTATCCTCAACGAGGTTCACCCTCTCCTCCGGATCAACATCCAGATCATAGAGCTCTGCCCCATCGATATTGCTGTCCCAAATGAGCTTGTATCGCGGTCCGCGCACACTGTATCTCGGCTTGTTCCATAGCGTCCGGGAAAAGGCCAGACGCGGCTCGAGGGTCCCTCCACGGAGGAGCGGGACGAGGCTCCGGCCTTCCATTGATTTGCGAGCAGGATGATCTCCAAGTCCGAAGAGATCTAGAACCGTCGGGGTTAGATCGAGGAGCTCCACAACCTCCGAGCTCCGCCGAGGAGACCAGTCGGGTCCCCGTACCATGAGAGGGATCCGGGTACTCTCTTCGTAGAGCTGCGTGTTGTGGCCGATATAACCGTGCTCATATAGGGCCTCGCCGTGATCGGCGGTGAGGATGACGATGGTGTTCCGATGAAGGCCGGTTTCGTCGAGATATCTCAATATCTCTCCCACGAGACCGTCGACATAAGCCATGTTGCCGTCATAGAGCGCTCTAATGCGCTCTATGACGTCTCGAGGGACGCTTTGCCCTCGGCCGGCAGCTTGATTGTATGCCTCAACGGTTTGCCAGTCGGCGATACCTTCAGGAAAGGGCGTGGCGGGTCCGAATTGGGCATTAAAGGGAGGTGGCGGATTGTATGGGAAGTGGGGCTCCCGGAAATGAACGTAAGCGAAAAATCGTTGGTCTTGGTTTTTTTCGAGCCACGCGAGGAGCTCTCGAAGGACAGAGTCACCGTGTCCCGTATACCCTTCCATCCGACGCACATCAAAGAACTCATCGTAGCCTCGGTCAAGACCGAACGCAGACGTCACCACGGCGTTGCCCGAGAATCCGACGGTCCGGATGCCCGCCTCGCTCAACACACCCGGAAACGTGACGGCGTTTTCGGGAAGACGGTCGGCAAACGTGACGTTCTGATGTCTCTCTGGATATTGGCCCGTCAGCAGGGAGCCAATCGACGCAATCGTGTACACGGCCTGTGTGAAAACTCTTTCCAAAACCACGCTCTCACGGGCCAAGCGGTCGATGGCAGGGGTAGTGGATTTCGTGTATCCATACGGCCCCATCCGAAGAGCAGTGGCACCGTCGAGTACGATCATCAGAACATTGACGTCGTCCCGAGGCCATTCCGCGGCAGATTTCGCTGAAAGCGCCGCCTCCTTGGATGCGTAGAGTTGAGGGGCAACCAAGAGATCATGCCCTTCGGCTCGAAAGGAGAGCTCTGCGAGCATCCCTTCGAGATCTTGAAGAGATTGCTCGATACGAAGAACCTCACCCCCTGACTCCGAGGCTCGGGCCCCAACTTCCAAGACACTTCCATCCTCACCACGTACGACGACCGCAAGCACCGAACCGGCGGGGGTCAAAAGAGAAGTCGGCGTGGAGGCGCCCACGGTGACCGTCAACCGCGCCCCTTTGGGTACCCTCAGGTAGTAGGAAAGTGTCCCCCCCTCGGGCAAGTAAAAGCCGAGTGAGGCCTTTTCCAGCTCAACGAGAGAAAAAGGCCCGGGCTGCCCCGCAATGAGCGGTTTGTCCTCCGGGGGTAGATCGAAACGGTAGAAAGCCGCCGTGAGAGGCCTTCGGTCGCCATTGCCCTTCGGATTGCCGGCATAGGCGAACTGAACCTCAACGTCGTTGATGCCATCCTCTAGGACTGGAATCTCGAGGGGGTACCGGTGCCGGCCCTCTCGAAGCTGAAGGGGTGGAAGCACATGGCCGTTCACGACAAACGTCAGTCTCTGCGTGGGAGAACCGGGGAAGGTAAAAGGCTCGCACTCGATCCATGCGACGCGTCCTTGCGCCTTGCCGCCAATAAAGCGGAAAGTGGCCTTTTCTCCGAGAGCCCACCGGAAGGTATTTCCGTCGGGAGAGGTCTCGCCGTAAGACCACCCTTCATCCAAATAAGGCCGAGCGGAAGGTGAGCCAAACTCGAAAAGGATCCCGCGCCATTGTTTCCGCGCTACGGGCGTCGTCTCCACGAGGCCAATGGAAACATCCTCTGATGCACGGGGGCCGCAGGCTGCCAGCACCGTTACAACGAGGAGCCAGCACCATCTGAATGAAAGACTCACACTCTACCTGACTTTTGCTCCGGGAGGCACTTCTGTCTCGAAGGTTGCCAAAATGGGCTTCCCGCCTTCCGGTGTGGCGGCAAGAAGCATTCCTTGCGACTCGACACCACGCAGGCGCGCCGGCTGCAGGTTCGCGACGACAACGATGTTC
>JAUVQL010000079.1 GCA_030598165.1 Acidobacteriota bacterium
ACATCTCTTCGGACAAGGCAGAAGCAAGGTCGACAAAGGGCTCTGACGTGGCTTTCGTTGTGGAGGTCAGAACGGTTTCCAATGGCTCGGGTCCACTCTCTGGTTCACTCAATCCTTCGGTGGAAACGGACGGCTTCTCATGAAGCTGGGATACCCCCTCTCGTCCAAGTGTTTCAGAGACGACCGGTCGGTCCTCCAGCTCGAGCGCTGCCGGGGTCACCGGAGCCTCCTCGTCGATACCCGCACCGTCAGCCTCTTTCTCGAGCTGCGCCACCGAAAATCCCAGTTCCTCAATCTTGGCGGGGATATCAGGGTTATCGGGATTCGCCTTCAAGAGGTCGCGCAAACTGTCCCGAGCATCTTCATAGAGTCCCAAAGCAATGTACTCGTCCACTTCTTGAAGCTCGGCAGAAAGGGCTGAATCGCGCGAAACGACTGGAGCTGGCGGAGGAGCGGGCGAACCCACCTCAGAGATATCAAGCTCCCGCATAAGGGGCTTAGCCGGGGGCATCTCTGGAATCTCGAGATCGGCTTCCGGTCCCGCAGCAGGCATTTCCGGGATATCGAGCTCCGGTGGTGAAGATGCTGAAGGCATATCGGGAAGCTCGACGGAAATCTCCTCGGACTCATCCTCCCCTTCTGTGAGGGGTAACCCTAAATCGAGCACGTCTTCTTCAACGGCTCCGGTTTCTATGGGAGGTTCCTCTAACGTTTGGGCCGGCTCCTCTTCGAGGTCAAACTCTTCCTCCACGTCCATCTCAGGATGGTCTTCATCCTCGACAATTACTGGCATGTCTTCATCGACGGAAATGCTCTCTTCAACGGAAACATCTTCCTCGACAAACACGGGCTCATCGACCGAGATCTCTTCTTCGACAGATACCTCGTCTTCGATCGGCACTTCCGCTTCGACGGGAATCTGTTCCTCTACGAGCTCTGGTAGGTCTTCTTCCGGCCCCTGGCCTTCCTCCTGTACGACAGGAACGGACTCCGGCGGAGGAGGCGCTTCGACTCCACTGTCCAAATCGACATCGACGTGAAATTCATCGGACGCTTCAAATGTCAGCTCTACTTCTTCTTCGGAGTCGGAAGGAGCACCGGTCCCAACGGGCGCTTCAGAGCTGATTCCCGCGAACGATGCCGAGTCAGGAACGTGAGGCATTTCTTCTTGTAGTACTCCGCCGTCCGGCTCCGCGACGAAATCCGTCTCTAGACCTGACGCACTCAAATCCTCCTCTGGAGTGAGCGTAAGCTCGATTTCTTCCTCCGCAGCCATGGCCGAGTGTGCAGACGATTCCACATCCGAGCCCAAGGCACGAGCTTCCTTGAGAAGTTGCTCTGATACCTCCTCCTCTCCGAGCCGCTGATGAACGCGAGCCAGCTCAACCATCTGCTCGCCGGCCTCGCGATTCATTCCTTGGTCTGTGTAGATCTCGACAAGCTTTTCCCGCGCACCGACATGAAAACGGAAGCTCTGCAAAACATCTCTGAGCTGGTCGAGCGCCTTGTCTACGAGTCCATATCGAACGAAGACTTCCGCCTCGGTCATCTTCTCCTTGATGTGCTCCTCGTCGTCAGCGCTCAGTTCGTGAATGAGCTCCGACTCCATGTCGACCGCCGGCGTCTCGACCTCCGCAACACCTGCTGGTTCTGAAAACTCTGTCGCGGGGATCCCTTCGCCGAATCCTTCGGCAACGTCAATTGATTCCAGACCCGGAAACTCGATATCCGCACTTGGCTCACTCGGTGCGCTCGGTACACTTGGACCGGCAGCCGGTTGTTCGGGAGGAGCAGAGGCTTCACCGAGTCGAGACTTAAGGAAACGCAGCCGGTCTTTGTGCTGCGAGTTTTCGGGCTCCAGGTCGATGAGCTGTTCGGCGACATGCACGGCTTTTTCATAGTTGCCGTGTTGGGTGTAAGCCTCGCATAGTTGATCGTAAGCAGAAAGACGCGCTTGCTCGTTCTTGAGAACGGTGTAAATCTCGGCGAGTTTCACTAGTGTTTTGACATGGTGCGGATCTTTGTTGAGAACCTTCTGGAGGAGGCGGGACGCCCTGTCTCCATCACTTGAGGCGACGAACCGATCAACAAGAGGTGTCAATAACTGCAAGGCCTTATCGAAATCGGCTTGGCCTATGGCCAACTCCGCCCTCCGGCTCGTGTGTTCCGGATTGTCGGGGTCCAATTCATTGAGGCGCCCGAAAGTGGCTTCTGCCTCGTCGAGATTTCCGGCGCCCATGTACGCTTCACCCAACCGAGTCAGAAGCTCCAAATCCTCAGGGTATTTGCCTCGGATCTCACTGAGCAACTGGATGGCTTTTGCGTAGTCTCCTTGAAGGACCGATGCCTGAGCGAGTTTGCATCTCAAAGAGCGATTGAAACCATCTATGCGGAGCCCTTTCTCCATGATCTGCATGGCTTCGGGCACTAGGCCGTTGTTGATGAACTCGTCGGCGATCCCAACGTACTCCAAGATCGCCTCTTCAGCCTGCCCTTGCCGATCTAGAAACTCCGCGTACTTGTATCGAATTTTGAGATCTGACGGGTCGAGCTCCGCCAGCTTCTTGAAAACTCCTTTCGCGGCCTTTTTTTGCCCCGACTTCGTGTAAAGCTCGACGAGCATCTGATATTGGGACTTCGCCTCCATGCTGAGGCCCTGTGCCACCTGGAGGTCGGCCAAACTGCTCATTGCCCTTTCATTGTGGGTATCTAGCCGGAGGATCATCTTGTAGGTTGCGATGGCACGGACATTGAAACCATCATTTTGGTAGTACTGCGCGATAAGTGTGTACTTCTTGATGGCCTCGTCCTTTTGACCCATACGAGCGTACAAGTCGGCAGCCAACCGGATCATGTTCCAATCCTTCGGGTTGGCGGAGATCCACTTCTCGTACTCGTCGACCGCCTTCTTGTTGTTGCCCGAGCGGATGTATTTCTCGGCGGCTCTTTGGATCCGGTCTTTGTTCAGCTTGGCCATCTCAAGCTCGATTCGATTCGACCGATTGCGATAGCATAGTAGAAAATACCCACTTACACTCGATTAAGCACGTCTCTTTTCTCTCAACCGTGCAGCTTTTCCTTTACGCTCCCTCATGAAGTAGAGCTTCGCTCGGCGTACATGATGAGACCTCACAATTTCCACCTTCTCGATGGTTTTTGCATGGATCGGAAAGATCCTCTCGACTCCTTGCCCGAACGATGTTTTTCGCACCGTCATGGTCGCCGAAGGACCTCCATGTTTGAGGGCAATGATCATCCCTTCGAAGATCTGGATCCTCTCTTTGTCGCCTTCTCTTACTTTGACATGCACCTTAACCGTATCCCCAATCCCAAGCTCGGGGAGATCATCGCGCAACTCACGCGCATCCAATTTATCAATCACGTTCATTTTCTTTGCCTCTCACCTTTAATACGTATTTAGTACATCTAGTTCGTCAATCCATCTATCGACGCGTTCATACTCTGCTCTAGGATGGAGCGTTCTTCGTCATCCAAGCTCGCTTTCGACATCAACTCGGGGCGTCGGGATGCCGTGTCCTTGACAGCCCTCTCCTTCCTCCAACGTCGGACGGCCGCATGATTCCCCGAAAGCAGAGTCTCAGGAACACTCATGCCTCGAAAACACGCCGGACGCGTGTAGTGAGGGTAGTCGAGAAGCCCTCGGCTAAACGAATCTTGGAGGTGGGATTCGGGATCCGATATGGCACCCGGCAACAAGCGGGTCACGGAATCGACGACGACCATCGCTGGAATCTCTCCCCCCGACAACACATAATCTCCGATGGAAACCTCTCTCGCTCCCGTCAGATGTAGAAATCGTTCGTCGACGCCTTCGTAGCGACCCGGAACGAGAACGACCTGTTTCTTCGTGGAGATTTGCCTGACGTCTTCTTGGTTCAGGAGCATGCCACGGGGCGAAAGCAACACAATGTCTCGACTTTCGTCCTGAAGATCTCGTTCGACGATAGACTCGACGGCATGGACGAGAGGTTCCGGTTTCATAACCATTCCCGGCCCACCACCATAAGGAACATCATCGGTTGTCCTATGACGATCTTGGGTCCACGACCTGAGGTCATGGACGCGGATGTCCAACAATCCCGCCTCACAGGCCCGACGAACAATGCCAAATTGAAACACCTCTCCGAACATATCTGGAAAAATGGTTATAATGTCAACGCGCATTGAGCTTCACGAGACCTTCTGGAGCATCGATTTCTATCTGACCCTTCTCGATGTCGATGTCACGACAAATTTCTTTGCAAAAAGGGATGAGCTGTTCCTCTTTCGAGGAGGGGTCGCGGACAACGAGAACATCCGTGCCACCTGTTTCCATGATTTCCTCTACGATTCCCAATTCACCCCAGCGGCGATCACACACTCGGCACCCGATGACTTGAAAATGAAACCAGCTCCCGTCCGGTAACTCAATGAGCTCCGACTCGGATATACCGAGCTCTTTACCAGCCAGCCTTTCGGCCTCGCTGATACTCGACACACCCTGAAACTTGAGGACCGGCCGTCCCTTCTGCACTCGAACTTCCTCGATTTGAAGTGAGACGGCCTGTCCCGCTTCAGCCTCTATGTAAACGTGCTCTAATTCTTGAAACCGTTCCAGAAAATCGGTCGTCGGGTTGACAATGACCTCTCCCCATCTTCCATGGGCCCGGGCCACTTCTCCGATGATGACCAGATTTTCCCAAGATGACTTCGACGACATCCCTATTCGATGATTTCGAGGTGAAACCGCTTACGAAGTTTCATGCCCGCTGCAGAGAGAATGGTACGGATGGCTCGGGCCGTACGGCCTTGCTTACCTATAACCTTGCCCAGATCTTCTTGTGCGACTCTGAGCTCCAAAATGGCCGTTTGTTCGCCATCAACCTCCGATACCACAACCTCTTCTGGATTGTCGACCAGCGCCTTCGCTATGAGCTCTAATAATTCTTTCATCCCCGTCCTCCCGCCAGAATCGGTGCCTAGGTAGTGGATGGGCTCGGGCTAAGATTGCGCTTTCTTCAAAAGACTGCGCACCGTATCAGATGCGTGCGCCCCTTTTGATAACCAGTACTCCGCTCGGTCCCGTTTCACATTGATTACTGGCTCAGCTTGTCTCGGTTCATAGGTTCCGAGACTCTCTACAATGTCACCGCCACGGCCCAGTGCCGAATCGGAAACCACAATGCGATAGTGCGGTCGCTTTTTGCTTCCCTTACGTGCTAGTCGAATCGTCAACATGAGATACTTTTTCACCTCCTTGAATCCGGTGGTGGGACTTCACCTCATTCGCCCCATCAGCCGTTCCAGTTTTTTACTTTTCCCCCCCGATCGCGCAAGGGTTTTCATCATTTTGCGTGCCTCCGTAAACCGACGCAGCAATCGGTTGACATCTGAAACCGAGCACCCACTCCCCATCGCGATACGCCGGCGCCGAGATCCGTTGAGGACCGACGGGAGTCGTTGCTCGTGAATCGTCATCGAGTCCAGGATGGCCTCGAACCTTCCGATCTCGCCCTCGTCCACCTCAGTTGGCAGCTGGGCAGCACCGGGTAAGAAGCTCAGAACCTCACTCAACGATCCCATGCGTCGGATCTGCCGAAGCTGGTCA
>JAUVQL010000265.1 GCA_030598165.1 Acidobacteriota bacterium
GGGAAACTTGCCAGATCGCGCATTCCATTGTTTAATAGAGAGATCTCTCTAAAATGATTTGACGGCACGGTCCAGAGTGTCTTTCAAGAGGCAAGTCGTATTCTCTGCCCGAGCCTTGGTTCGACATTTGTTGGGTCTTTGCCTATTTTCGGGCAGATTGGCCCAATCCTCGTAAGAGACTTATGGCACTCAAAGGCAACCTGAACGACCTGGCCCTACTGGAAATCCTCCAAGTTGTTGCTTTCTCAAAAAAAACGGGCGTCCTGCAATTAGAAGGTCCATTTGGCCGGGGCGCCGTGGTATTCAGTGACGGATTGGTCTTTTGCGCTTACTCACCAGCGACCATAGACTTTCTCAGCCACTACTCAAGCACGGGCAGGCAGTGCCGATGAAGACCAACTCATCCTCGTAGAGCAGACGCAAATTGCATTGAGGGAGCTGGTCGGACTCCGCGAAGGATCCTTCCGATTCACGCTCACTAGTGAGCCCCCCAGGGAAATCAATGGCATCGACGTGACCTCCATCGCACTTGAAGAAGGTGTGGACACTCAAGGACTGCTCCTGAACCTGGCCAAGGAGATGGACGATGAGCGCCGGGAAACCTCGGAGATCTTCGAGTCCGCTTTCGAGAATGGACCATCCGCCAACGCGTCACCTGAGGAATCTTCGACAGATGGCGAGGGTCGACCAGAGCGTGAACCGATGCATAAACCCGCATCGGTCGTCATCGTAGACGACGAAGAGATGGTAACCCAGATTGTCTCCACTGAGCTCCGGTCTCGAGGATATGAGGTCGTGACATCCGGTGGTCCGGCGGAGGGTTTCGCCGCTGTCCGTTCATTGATCGAAAACGGCCGGAAGGTTCTCTTGGTGACAGACCTCGGTATGCCTACCACCACGGGCCGAAGCTTTTTGGGCGGTTTCGAGTTAGTGAGCTCGCTCAGACGCGGCGGCTTTCGCCTGCCCGTCCTCTTGATGACCGAGAAACTGACACCCAAGGCTCGTGCGAGAGCGAGAAAGCTTGGCATCCAGAAAGCAGTTTTCAAGCCCGCCCTGTCCAAGCTCGATCCCAAGCAGTACGGAGCCGATTTGCGCTCCTTTGCTGCCGTTTTAGCAGACCGCCTTGCCGACGCCGACTCCATCGACGCTCAAGGAGAGGAGCGCACGAAAACGACTGAGAGCAATGATAGGAACGCTCAACTCCTCGACTTCCTTACCGAAATGACCGAAAGACTCTTGAATCCAACCCAGCCTGGCGAAATCTCGAGG
Source organism: Acidobacteriota bacterium (assembly GCA_030598165.1). The sequence goes on from JAUVQL010000265.1 coordinate 1,270, forward strand.
ATAGTGCTTTCAGTTGCATCCAACTACACGGAGCGCGGCGTTCTGTTTTTAATGAAGGGCGACACCGCCCGAGGATTAGCCGGTTTCGGCCTGTCGAATAGCAAGAGAAAAAGCTCGGAATTAGCTCAAAGACTCATCATCGACATCCATCAATTTGATTTATTCGCCGAGGTCGTTCATAGCAGGAGCTCTCGCCGGTCAAAGGACATGAACGCTCTCGAATCGACTTTGCTCGCGAGCATAGAGCGGGGCCAATCTCGTGAATGCATCGTGATACCTATTCTCAACAATCGGGAAGTTCTGGCGATTCTTTACGCCGACAACAATGTCACGGGAAAACCTTTGGGCAAATTGAGGGGCCTCGAGCTCTTCTTGGCCCAAGCCGGCATGGCTCTAGAAAACCTAACGCTTCACAGGAAGCTTTCGTTATTCCAATCGAAACTGTCTCCGGAACCGACGAAAGCCAAACAGGGTTAGCTATGACGTTCGATATTGATTTGAGGAAGGACCCTCGCATCAGCCCCCTGATCATTCGAGCCCACTACCAGTGTGGGGAAGACGTGAAAGAAGGCTATCTGTTGAATCTCAGTCGAGGCGGGGCTTTTCTCGCCACGAATGAGCTTCTTCCTATCGAGGAAGTCTTGAAACTCAGGATCGAGTTGCCGTGGAATCTTGGAGATATCAACGTCGAGGCGAAAGTGGTTTGGCGAAGCGATATGCATTCGCCTGCCTCGACCGAGTGCCAGGTGGGCCTTGGACTCACCTTCACCGACCTCACCCCTCGAGCGAGTGAAAAACTGCGGAACTTCTTGGAAAAATTCGCTCAACTCGCCGCTCAAATCGAGGACTCGGCTTAGGGTCCGTGCAAAAATAGCTTCCCTTTTTTGGGCGTCGAGGCGCCCGTCTGGCAAGGCGCGAGGTATTTACCTTTTGGAGTCGTCGCTCAAGTGGCGCGACGACGAGTCTTCTTGGAGTTTACCGACTTCCCCAAGTGCTCCATGAGCCGAAGAAAATCTTCTCGAAGCGTCTCGTTTCTGTCGAATTGCCTCCAAGCATTCAAAAGTCGTCTTTCACGCGGATCGCCGGGAACTGTTTTCCCCTTCTCTTTGTCGTCGGGAAGGAAGTATGCCATCGGCGTATCCAAGGCCTCCGAGATCTTTTGGAGCCAATCCAGTGAGATTCTCCGTCGCCCTTTTTCAAAATTCGTTAGAGCGCCTGGTGAGATTCCCACCATCCTGGCCAAGACCTTCTGGGGTATCCTCTTGCTCTTTCGGACCTCGCGGATCTGCTCACCAACTTTCACTTTCTAAC
>JAUVQL010000015.1 GCA_030598165.1 Acidobacteriota bacterium
ACGCAGGAGGATCATCGACCAAATGTTTGTCTTTACGACTCAGGGGAACAAAGTCATATTAGCAGAAGTCCCCATTCGAAAGGAAGGTTATGACGGCGGAAAACGATCGCGGCCAATCAAACGAGTGCGTTGGCTCTAATTGAGGCCACTCACAAACACATTGGGATCAAAGGGTTACACTGAAAGCGACCAGATAAAGGAACCAGTCATCAGGAGACCGAGATTGCCAGGCACAGCCTGGCCTACGATTTATTCTCAGCTTCCAGACGTCAGCCGTAGGCCCGGCTGCGCCGGGCGATAAAGGAACTGGGAAGACTTAGGAGGCTCCTCAACGAAGGCCTTGACCTTGACTGTTCGGATTCTCCTTGGATCATTGCTCGCGATCGACACACTCCGCTGAACGGGACCTTTGTATCTTCTCGTCTCGAAGGTGACCTTCAGATTGGTGCTCTTTCCTGGTTTGACGACTTTCTCCGATGTCAATGCTGCCGTGCAACCACACGAGGTAGAGATACGGCTGATAATCAAATCTTCGTCCCCGATGTTCTTAACCACGAATTCCTTGACGAGCTTGAGATTTTGCTGGACATTTCCGAAGTCGTGGGACTCCGGCTGTATCTCGATTCGCGGTCCATTGACAGTACCGCTTTGATGGTTCTTGGTCGCCCCTTGTCCCAGAGCCGTTGCAACCATAAGAGTCGCCAACGCGAATGAGCTCAATAACGTCTTCATGCCCGCTCCTTTTTCTCGTATCCAACCGATCCGGAACGTACCCACGGTTCCAGTCAGTCGCCGTCTTCGCCCTCTGTGCTCCCAGCCGTACCCGTAAGCTTGTTCATATAGGCCCCGAGCCTTTCGTTCTCATAGGTTACGGTATTCAAGAACAAACTCTCGGTCAGATACCGTTTCCTGGAGTCATCATCCATTTCATCGACCAGGTGAGTAATCTCGTGCATCATGTCCTCGAATGTTACCTTCAGCTCACGCTTGAGTGTGACCTCACGATAGAGCGACTCGAGAACATAGAGGAGGTCCCCGTCCAAGGGGATCTCGTGACCGGTGAGCATCTTGACCTTTTTCATCTGTCTGTCCTGATATAGTCTAGAATCGGTTTCACGGCGTCCCTCCCGGTCAGATGCTGACAAGCCCGTTGCCGCCCACGTGGCGCCTCCCTCTACTCGAGAATCCAGCAGAGGGTGAAAGGACAAAGAGGAACAACCAAGATTTCTCTCAAAAGCTCTCTAACGCGCTCTTTTCTTCCCTAAAGATCTCTACCAAATTATGAAGCCCGGTCAAGCTCACCATGGTCTCCACCCGCTCTTGAAGTCCCACGAGCTTAACCACACCCGAACGGTCTGCCATCATGCGATAAATATCCATGAGGCAACCAATGGATGCACTATCTATGTAGCTTACTTCGGATAGGTCGATGACGAGCTTTGTGGCTCCCGCCTCGATGAGCTCTGAGACCTTGGCGAAAAAGCTACTAAGGATAGGGAAGACGAGCTTCTCTTCCTTTACTCGGACTACCTTGACGTCACCATTCGACTCAATTTGAAGATTCATGAGATTTCGCCTGTCGATCCGGATGTTGCTCCCTAGAAGAGTCTTTGGAAGTAATCGCCACCAAGGCCCGACCCAATTCCAGTCGACCTCGGTTGATCCGACTTTTCACTGTGCCCTCCGGCAGCCCCAACCGATATACGATTTCTTGATATGTGAGACCGTGAATGTCCCGAAGCACGACAGCTTCCCGAAGCTTGATGGGCAGAGTTTGAAGTGCCCGGGACAACAACTGACGATTATCACGTGCCTCTAGTAAACGATGTGGATCGAAGCGTGGCGACGCATAGTTTTCTAAACTTACCTCCCTGTCGACCAACGCCTCTCTTTCTCTCCTACCGCTTCGATAACGATCGATACAATGATTCCGGCTCACTGAGTAAAGCCAGGTGCCCAGGTCCGCTTCGCGGTCGAATCGATCCAGAGAGCGGAAAACTCTCAAGAAAATCTCCTGGGCCAAGTCTTCGGCTTCTTCATACTTGCCCGTAAACTTATACGCCACTCCGAAGACTCTGCGACGATATCGGCGTACAATCTCTTCCCACGCCACCTCCTTTTCGGCCTGGGGCCCGTCAGAAAGGCATCGCTCAATGAGTTCGCGATCCTCTAGCCGGGAAAGGTGTTTCTCGTCCAGTTGCTTTCCCTTTGCCTGCACAGATCTTGTGTCTCCATTACGTGGAGCTCCTACAAGTTGAATCGACGCACTTCCTTACGCCCGGACCGCGATAGTCCCCGTCGAGCGCTACAAGAGTCGTGAGGGGATGGCCAACGGGCGTACGACCCCTCATATTTGTTCTTGCTTTCGGTGAGGGCTACTGTTACACCTGGGCAATAAATACACCCAATATAAGTATTCTATCCTCGATCCCCAACGAATTAAAGCTCGGCATGGATGGGGAGGAGGTATCAGGAGTTAGGAATTCAAGAAATCAGGAACTCAGGAATTCAGGAATAAAGCCCCGAGACGGCCTTCAGTCTGCCGCCGTCCTACTAATTAATGAATTCTTGAATTCTTGAGTTCTTGAATTCTTACTGAGTCACTTCTTCGGTAGTTCCGGCTTTCCAGCTTTCACCCAAGCCGTATACCAATAGCTGGAGATATCACGTGACAGGCTCTGAAGAAGCTGACTGAGAATGACATTGGCTCGGAGCCACAGGCCTTCGTAATAGAACCGGTCGTAGCTCTGAACACCCATGCGGGCAATGTAGTCGTGCAACAGGATGTTGTCGACCCAGATGTAGGCTCTCCGCGGTATGTTGAAAACATACTCTGATGGACGGTCCAAGAAAACCGCGTCGACGTTATCGAATTTAAGCTTTTCGCCATACACTTCCAGCAACCGCTCATCGAATCGCTCTCGCATCCCCGCTTGATCGATCGGCTCACCGTCGCCGTATTTGGAGACGTTGACGGGATTGTGCAATTCTCCCACCATATAGGCAAGCTCAGCCGAGAGGTTCTCTATGGATTCCACATCGACCTCTCTGAAGGCTTCAATGAGCTTCTCATAAGTTTCGACCAGCCTCCAGGGAAGGTCCCCGGACTCTTTGAGCGCCTCCTCGCCGTATCTTCTCACGGCCAGTTCCCAATCCTCGGGAACGTCGTCAAAAGGGAACTCTTCGAGACGGTCGATCTCGAAAGTCAACCGTTGTCCCATTCGAATGGGATCTGTGATGAGATCGAATAGCACGGCTTCCCGTTGTTCGTAGAACTTCTTGATTTGTTTGGGCAATCCGTCGATGGCTTTTTCGAGAACCTTACGCCCCGCCGAGTCATCCCAGGCAAGCGACCCGCTTGCCCATCCAAACGATAGGACGACTAACGCCCCAACTAGAAAGATTCGCCTCAGCATCATCTGTTTCTCCTCAATTCGCCTTTGTCCGCCCCCAAAAACAGGTTTCTATTTTAGTCCGCCTTCGACAGGTGATCAAAGAGCGCCGTCTCAAATCGCCCTTGCCGCTGTCAGGACGTCGACCGTCTTTATACCTCCTATCAGTAACACCCGAGCGCAAGCCTCAGCGGTGGCTCCAGTCGTCAGGACGTCGTCCACCAGGAGGATTCGGCGACCCTCGAGAGAGGGCGGAACTCGTGCCTCGTAAGCTCCAGCCGCATTCGCCCACCGGGCTCCCACACCGAGCTCTGATTGAGGGCGCCGCTCCTGGGTTTTGAACAGAACGCGCGCGCGCATCGGAACCCCTAGAGAAGCGGCGACCGATCGAGCAATGAGCTCTGCCTGGTTGTACCCCCTCCGGCGTCGTCGCTTACGGTGAAGCGGCACAGGCACCACGGCCGCTGGAGTCGTCAGATCTCCGGAACGGACACATCGCTCATAGGCTAATCGTCCCAGAGGTGTGGCGAGACGAGGGCGCCCTCCGAATTTGAGCCGGAGTAGGCTTTCCCTGAGATTGCCACGATAAGGTCCCGCTGCTCTTGCCAAGCGAAACCGCCTTCGCCGCAGCATCCGACAAGGACCACACACACCGGGAGCTACACCTTTTTTGTAGGGTAGACCGCATCGAGGGCAGTACGGAGAATGGATGGATGGGAGCTTCTGAAGGCAGTCGTTACATATCGGCCCAACTAGGGGCTTTTCGACATCGCCGTCGCAAAGGACACAACGGGCCGGCAATGTGAAAGCGACCAGCCCTCCGATCCCCTTCTGGAGAGCAAAAGCCACCCAGCGGGCCATCCCATCCAAATGCATGAGTCGAGCAAACCACACCCGTTTTCCGACAAACGAATCTCATCGTAAGGGGTGGCTTATGAGGGACATCCCGTCAGGACCCGAGACTCAACACCGCATCAGATTCAAGGAATGGACCAAGTCGGTGACGGTCGGATTGCCGGGACCGGTGTCGGTGCCGCTCCGACATCGAGAATCACGGTGTTCCAACGTCTGCATGCGTCGCATTGAGCCGGCCATTCGCCGTAGCGTTTTCCACAGGAACTGCAAGCGTAGTCTGTCATCAACCCGCCGACCTCACCAAGAACGGTTTTGTTCTTGGCGACAGCGCCTTGCAAGTCTCCTTTGTTCTCCAGTATCCGGGCGATATAGACATGGAGCGCGGGAAGACCGCTTACCGAGTCTTCTATCAACCGGAACTCATTCAAAGCAGCATCGAGCATGAAGAGACGATAGTAGAGCTTGCCGAGGCAGTAGCGTAACGGCGCCTCGTTTTCGGAGAGCATGATAGCTTGCTTCCACACACCGATAGCTTCGTCAGGTTGGTCGACCTTCAGATAATAGTGTTGTATGGCGCTCAATAACTCCGTGGACCCGGTCGATTCGTGGCCTCGCCGCCACGTGGCCAAGCCTTCTTCGGTCTCGCCGACCTCCAGATAGGCTTCACCTAGTTTCACATAAGCGGGAACGAAACTATCATCTCGCTTAATCACGGAATTGAGTGACTGAATAGCGTCCTTGATCTCTCCCCGGGCCAGCTGATCCCTTCCGCGCTCGAAGCGAATACCCAGAGCCGTCGCCCCAGCAAGCTCTTTCTCCTCAGACAAGGTCACCATCTTCTCAATTTTGGCTTGAAGCTCGTCAGCATTCTTCCAATCACCTTGCCGGATCTTGAGATCCCGCAATTTACGGTGACCGGAAACGGTGGACTTCGGGCCGAGATCGATGATGCGTTTCAAGGCCGACTCCGCTCGGGATTCGTCTCCAACGTCGATGTACACATCCGAGAGGCTGTACAGTGCGACAAGGTTATCCGGCGCCAATCTGGCAGCTTTCTCCAATGGCCCGGCTGCGTCGCGATATCGCTGCAACGCGCGAAGGCTGTCGCCGCGCTTGATCAAGGCATTCACATGGTCGGAATCACGGCTCAGAACTTCATCGAAACATTTGAGGGCTTGCTCATGACGGTCGTTCACCATGTCATCTAAACCGCGGAGGAACAGGTCTTCGGTTTTCTCGTGAGCGCGATGCAATTGTCGCTGCCTCCAGTTCCTCGCAAACCGGCGGGCGCCTCCCGCGATATCGAAAAAGAGGATCAATGCAGCCCCAGCGCCAAAAGCGGCCAAAAGGATGGCCCACAACTCCACAGTGACGGGTCCGAGAAAGGCAAGCCGCGCCTCCACCGGAGTTTGGTTGTTCTTGATGGTGGCGACCACGAACCACACAAAAGCAAAGACTAGCAGCAGACTTAGAAGTGTTTTAGCTCGCATCTTTGGTTCCTAGCAGTGGCAGGAGCCGGTTACCTCCTGCCAAGGAAATCTCAAATTGTCCAACCGATCATGCCTCTTTTTGCGCCTCAATCCAAGCCATAACGTCGGCGTTTCTCCCAAAGGGCTTTGCGGCTGATGCCCAGAATCTCTGCCGCTCGTGTTTGGTTTCCACCACAATGGCGCAACGTAACCTCGATGTAATTTTTTTCGACTTCAGTCAAAGAGGGCCGCTTTTCGCCGCCGAGGCGGAAGGTTACAGAGGGGCTATCCAGAATATAGTCGGACAAGTCAGAGGACTCTATCTGGGAGCCCTTGGTGACCAGTGCCGCTCGGACCACAGCCCCTTTGAGCTCGCGCACGTTTCCCGGCCAGGAGTAGCTCTTCAACACATCCAATGCCTCTCGAGAGAACCCACTAGGGACAGGTTCGAGGAGTTTCGCCGCTTCGTTACTGAGAAACAACTTCGCCAAAGGAACGACATCCGACTTTCTCTCGCGCAGCGGGGGAAGCTGAATCCAGAAGACGCTGAGGCGATGAAATAGGTCCCGCCGAAATGATTTGCGCTCCACGGCCTCGTCTAGATCGCCACTACTCGATGCAATGAAGCGCGCTCTGACGGTCAGAGTACGTGTTCCCCCGACCCTCTCATAACGTTTCTCTTCTACAACACGGAGAAGTTTTGCCTGGAGCGCGGGATCGAGCTCGCTGACTTGGTCAAGGAATATCGTTCCATCCTGCGCCAGCTCCAGTTTCCCCGGTTTTTCATTCCTAGCTCCGGTGAAAGCCCCCGGCTCATATCCGAGCAGCTCACTTTCCAGAAGCTCCGCAGGAATGCTCGGCAAATCGACCTTTATCATAGGCTGCTCGGCTCGGCTTCCCCAGTAGTGGAGCGCGTGAGCAGCCATGTCCTTACCGGTCCCACTCTCGCCACTAAGAAGCACATTGGCGGGCGCTGACGCCAACCGCCGAAGGAGCGAGACGATCTCCACCATCTTGGGATCACGCGCTACAAAGGACTCTTCGGGGTACCGAGCCGTCGCGGCACCTGTCGATTTAACGCTGTTTGCCATGTGTCAATCCGGCATCCTGTATCCGGCTGTCTACGCCCCTTTCGCCTACTTCCGCCCGAGTTTGCGGGCCATCTCGTGATGGTCCTCTGGGTCGGGACCAACTACCTCCAGACGACCTGCATCGCCCCACAGCCTTTCTAGATCGTAATGAGTGCGGCTCCTCGGCGTGAAAACATGGACGACAAAATCTACATAATCCATGAGAAACCAGTCACCCTGAGGGTAGCCTTCGATGTGGTTCGGCTTGACCCGGATCTTGATGAGGGCTTCCTCGATAGCACCAGAGATTGTCTTCAACTGACGGTTCGATCGGCCCGTCATCAGAAGAAAATAATCCGTGAAGTTCGCTAGGCCTCGTAAGTCCAGCACCACGACATCCCCGGCTTTTTTGTCCAAGGAGGCCTCGATGGCCAAGCTCAACTCAGGTCCTAGAGTCTCGAGGGTCAGTATTTTTTTCTTCAATCTCCTTCTCTATATAGACGATGTTCCTGGATATAAGCCTCCACCTCTGCCGGCACTAAATAACGAATAGACCGGCCCGTTCGGACCATAGCCCGAACCTCGGTTGAGGAGATGTTGAGTGTTACGGTTCGCAGTAGATATATACTGCCACCCTTGCCTTCACGTTTCACCGAGTCGTCCGATACCTCCACTAGGAGAGAGTGTAAGTCATCGGGCACCGAGCTATAGGCCGTTTCGAGACCACTTCCCGGCCGGTCGTGTACGATGAATGCGTAGGACCGCAACAGTTCTTCCCACCGACTCCAGGTCTGAATATCACGAAAGGAGTCGACTCCGGTAATGAAGAAGGTGTCGGCACCCGGATGACGCTTCGCCAACATAGAAAGAGTGTCAATCGTATACGAAGGGCCTTTTCGCGCGACCTCGACATCACTCACGGTAAACGCCGACTCATTCTCCAAGGCTCGGAAAACCATCCGGTATCGGTCGTCGGCGGGAGTGATACCCGGACGCTGCTTATGAGGGGGGGTACGCGAGGGAATGAATATGACCTCATCCAGACTCATGACCTCTCGAACCGACTCAGCCGCGCGAAGATGCCCCAGGTGTAATGGATCGAATGTCCCTCCTAGAATACCCAGTCTCTCGTTTTGACTCATAGAACCTCGCCAGCCGGGGCTTCCAGGTCTGCTTCCCGAAGCTTTAGTGACAGCCGTTGGATCATCTGCCTCGTACCTTCACCCGTGGCAGCCGAGATTCTCCAGAATTCCATGCCCGATTCTCGCGAAGCCTCATCGAGACGGATCGCGCGCTCGTCATCGTAAAGGATATCGATTTTGTTTGCAGCAACCATGGCCGGCAGCCTTTCCAGCCCATGACCATATTGTTGCACTTCCTCCCTGAGAGTGCGGAAATCCTCCACAGGTTCCCGACCCGAAGCCTCGGAGACGTCGATGAGGTAGACCAAGAATCGAGTCCGCAGAAGATGCCGGAGAAAACGATGGCCCAACCCTGAGCCTTGATGAGCACCTGATATCAGTCCGGGGACATCGGCCAGCACGAACTCTTCGTCTGAGTCACCCACGACACCCAGGTGAGGCGTCAGCGTGGTGAAGGGGTAGTCCGCCACCTTGGGTCGGGCGGCGCTCACACGCCTGAGTAGCGTCGACTTTCCCGCGTTGGGCAGTCCTACGAGCCCCACATCGGCGAGAAGACGTAATTCGAGCCGGAGATGACGTTCTTCCCCGGGTGCGCCTTCATCCGCCCTTCGCGGGGCTTGATTGGTAGAGGAGGTAAAACAAGCATTGCCGCGGCCGCCGCGGCCGCCGCGAGCTACCTGGAGCCGGATCCCCTCCTCTCGGAGGTCTCCTAGAAGCTCCCCACTCTCGCCGTCGAACACCATAGTCCCAACGGGCACGGAAAGAAGGAGATCCTCGCTGCTCCGACCGGTTCGCCGTGCACCTTCGCCGTGCGCGCCGCGCCCTGCCTTGAAAAGAGGGTTGTAACGGTATTTAACAAGGGTGTTTTGATGGGTTTGGGCAACCAGCCAGATGGAACCACCGTCACCCCCATTGCCGCCGTCAGGTCCCCCGCGGGGAACAAATTTTTCCCTCCGAAAGCTGACGACTCCTCGTCCGCCGTCTCCGGCCCTGACCTCGATTCGCACCTCGTCGACGAACATGGGTCGGGCTTCCTTTCACAGCAGACACTCGCCCCATTGGAAGACAGGCGAGTAATAGGATTGAGTGACTATTGGCTGGAACCGGCGGGCAGGATACTGATGAATCGTCCCCGCTGACCACGGTCTTCGAATTGAACCACACCGGTGATGCGAGCGTACAACGTGTCGTCTTTACCTCGCCCCACGTTCTGTCCGGGCTTGAAGCGCGTGCCCCTCTGGCGAACAATGATGGAACCGCCGCTCACAACTTGTCCGCCAAAGGCCTTGACTCCCAACCGTTGCGAGTTCGAGTCTCGCCCGTTTCGGGAACTACCTTGACCTTTTTTGTGTGCCATGGCTCATTTGTTTCCTTAGGCGTCTATTTTTTCGATCCGAACTGCAGTAAAAAACTGTCGATGCCCTCGGGTCCGCCGATACCCTTTCCGGCGTTTCTTCTTGAAAACAAGGATTTTAGAGCATCTACCCTGTTCCAACACGGTCCCGGTCACCCGTGCACCATCGACATAAGGGCTTCCCACTTCGACGTTTCCGTCACGGTTCAACATCAGGATTTTGTCGAACTCCACCGTTGAACCCACTTCTGCGTCGAGCTTCTCGACCCGGATCTGTTCACCTGGGCTGACTTGGTGCTGCTTACCGCCGCTTTCAACAACTGCGTACAACAGTCTCCTCCTTCTCCAACGGAGATCTTAAGATTCTAGTGGCTAATGACTGTCCTGTCAAGGAAAGAGACCGGCCGAACGACGACCGGTCCTAACTCTTTCTGCCTTCTCGAGTTCTTGAGTTCTTGAGTTCTTGAGTTCTTGAGTTCTTGAGTTCTCGAATTCGCCAGCCGGCGCTCACCTTAGCTTCACG
>JAUVQL010000032.1 GCA_030598165.1 Acidobacteriota bacterium
CGGAGAATGTCCGGCTCATCGTCGACGGCTAGAATCTTCTGCGGCAAAGGTTACTCCTCGATTTTTATTGAATCTGGCACTTCTGGCTCCAAGCCCATCGAGCAATATCCGTACCAAAGGAGATCGGCGCCGACGACTCAAAACGAGGCCAGCAAGTGACTCGGGGCGATGCCGTAAAGTATTGAAATGAAGCCTCTTAATTTGCGCGGCGCCAGAAATACGAATTGTGTTTTTTTTGAGGTGCTTGTCGTCCTTTGAGGGGTTTTCCCATCAAAGCGTCGGCAATACCCTACAAAGCGACCTCTATCCAGGTGCTTGGTGGTCGGCCGGCCTTCCCCAATATGCACAAACCGGCAAGTGCGGATAAAAAAAGGGTCCATGGGGGAGAATTCCTATGGCACAGAGGGGGTTCCGGGTGGAAATCGCCGCGTCGGGATTTGAGGAGCTGACTATTTCCGAATCGACAAACGGTCGGCTAAGCTGTTGATTTTATTGAAAGAAACGTAGTCCTAGAAGCAGGCACTGATGGGTCCGGCATTGGCACAAGGGTTGCAAAATCCGAATGTGGGGAACGAAATTGGAGGCTTGCAAGGAGAACATTGAAGATGAAGCAGGCGAATGTGACAGAGGTTGTTGAGAATTCCCCGCTAGCCTTCAAGATCCTCGACTATCTACGCCGTAATCCAGCGGCAAAGGATTCAGTCGAAGGGATTGCTCGGTGGTGGGTACGGGAAGATCCCGTCGAAGTGCGTCGGGTCCTGGAGAAGCTTGCCGAGCTCAATCTAGTGGGAAAACGCTCGAACGCTGCCTTTGACCTCTATTATGCGGTCAACGGTAATGGCGGTAACGGCGACGGGGAAGGTAAGGACTAACCTCGTATGGGAATTTCGTCGAAACGACACGGAATCGACGACTTTCAAGGAAAACAATGCGAACTAGCGAGCCGCACCCCCGAGCGGCACCGTAGCAGACATGACTGGCTACTGACATCTGACTACTGGCCGCTTCTTCTCTCGTACGAGTCAACCCGGCCGTCCTTCAGGCGTATGACGTTTTGCGCGTGACCGGCCACCTCGGCTTCGTGTGTGACGACAATCAACGTGTGACCTTGATGGTTGAGCCTGTCGAATAGCGCCAGAATTTCGCCGCCCGTCGTCGAGTCGAGGTTTCCAGTAGGTTCGTCGGCCAGGAGGATGGAGGGGTTGTTCACGAGGGCTCTCGCAATGGCTACACGTTGGCGTTGCCCCCCCGAAAGTTCGTTGGGCCGATGCATTATTCGATCAGTTAGATCTACGAGCTCGAGCGCACGACGAGCGCCCTCCAGCCTCTCCCTTGATGCAACGCCCGCGTAAATGAGAGGGAGCTCGACGTTGTGAAGAGCAGTGGCGCGAGGCAGAAGGTTGAAAGTTTGAAAAACGAATCCAATCTCCTGGTTTCTCACGTGAGCTAGCTCGTCGTCATCCATAGAGTCGACCTCGCGACCATTCAGTTTGTAACTGCCCTGCGTAGGTGTGTCCAGGCACCCGAGGAGATTCATCAATGTGGACTTGCCCGAGCCAGAGGGTCCCATGATGGCGAGATACTCGCCTTCACCCACGGAGACGTTGACCCCTCGCAAGGCATGGATCTCCTCTGTACCCATTTGGTATGTTTTCCATAATTCTTGAGCTTCGATAAGGTTCACATTGTTCCTCTGGTAACGGTGCGGCGCATGGGCCGAGAGGTCAATCATCGAACCGAGCCTGCTGCTCTTCCCGCCGTCTGCCCTTTTGGGGCGCTATGTCACCCCGCCGCTTCTTCATGACCACCATCGCGTAGCCGATGATGCCAAAAATAATAATGACCTGTCCCAGCACGAGGAAGGCATCAACCGTGTTCGAGCCCTTGAGCAAGAATGCCGATATTCCCAGGCAAATGTTGACGAAAAAGATGATGGCGACGGCCTCCTTCTTCCTAATCCCCAAGCTGAGTAGTCGATGATGAAAATGATCCCTACCTGTATATACGATCCACTCCGTGAAATTGTTGACCAGCCCGTCACGGATTCGCATCACGGTTGTGAGAGTCATGTCGAATACCGGCACTGCCAGAATCAGTACGGGTACGATAATGTCCTTTGGGCTTGCCTCCGCCCAATCCCCCATGACGGCGAGGCTAGCCAAAGTAAAACCTAGAAAGGTCGAGCCACTATCGCCGAGAAAGATATGCGCGTTCCCTTCACGTTGGTGAGGCCGGTAATTGTAAGGCAAGAAACCCAACGCAGCTGCCATCAATACAAACGAGAGAAATGCGAGGCTACCCTGCTCTGTGGCGTAGGCGTAAACCCCGAGGAAGAAACCGTTGATCGCCGCCGAGCCGCCGGCAAGCCCGTCTAGGCCGTCCAGAAAATTGAAGGCGTTCGTGATGCCCACGACCCACAGAAACGTGAGCACCCATTCGCCGGCTATTCCCCACCAAGTGGGGGGAAGGAAGCTCAGCACTACCCCGGCCTGAATGAGGATTGCGACAGCTATGATTTGAAAGACGAGACGTAATCGGGCCGAAAGTCCACGACTGTCCTCAAGGACGCCGAGGATGAAAATGAGGGAGGCTGAAAGAAAAACCGCCCGTAACTCGGCCGAACTCAAGACGCTGGGTACCACGCACAAGGCAAAGGCCGCGTAGATCGCAATACCACCGAGAAGGGGCGTCGGCTTTTCGTGGATTTTTCTCCCGCCTGGTTTGTCGATGGCGCCCAATCGAACGGCAAGATTTCCTGCTGCTGGAGTGAGCGAAAAGGCGATTAAGAAGGCTGCTATCAGCCATCCGGCGGCTCCAACGAAAGGAGCCACCACATCCGACGCCGTATCCATGCGCCGAATGAGGACGGCACTCGCGACCACAGGGGCCAGCAAAGTCACGCCGAAAAACCCGGTACGTTTCACTCATCAACTCCTATGAGGCGGCGCCGGCTCTTTGGGTGGCCTCGATCACGTGCTGGGATTCTGCCGTCGTGAGAGCTGGGTACAAGGGAATGGAGACTGCCTTCTGGAAAGCTTCATCGGTGCCAGGAAAACCTTCGAGCTCGAAATAGCGATGGAGAGGCTTGAACACCGGCCGGCGTGCCTCTATGCCGAGGTCGTTTAGCCGAGATAGAAAACGCTGGGCTCGGTTGTGAGCTCGGATGACGAAACGGTAATAGATGTGGTGTTGCTCGCTTGTGGGCAGCTCCCACGGCCCTGTCTCTAAGGCTCGCTTGTATCTGGATGCCAACTGGCGGCGGCGGCGGATGAAGCTCGATAGGCGCGTGAGCTGAGCTCGACCCATCGCAGCTTGCATCTCTGTCATTTTATAGTTGAATCGAGATCGGTGTCGTCGGTGCCCGTCATAGCTCCTTAGATCGTGGACTTCACGGAGGAGTGTGGCGCGGTTGCCGAGAACCATCCCTCCTTCTCCCGTGGCTATCATCTTGGTTGCATAGAATGACACAACCGAAAGGGTTCCAAAACTCCCAACCGGCTTGCCTTGGTACTGGGCCCCCAGCGACATGGCGCAGTCTTCTATCACGGGGACACCTTGAACGGCTATGTCATCGACCTCCGCGGCGAGGCCGAACATATGGGGCAGGATAATCGCCTTGGTGCGGGGCCGGAGCCGCCTGCGAAGGTCGTCAGGGTTCATGTTGTAAGTCGCTGGATCGACGTCGATCAGCAAGGGGCGTGCACCGACCATATTCACCGCGTGAACGAGCGACGAGCAAACGTAGCTCGGAATCGCCACACTGTCGTTTCGACCCACGCCTAGCACTATCAAGGCCAAATGCAGCGCTGCAGTACCCGACTGGACGGCGGCAGCGTGCTTTAGCCCCAAGGCCTGTGCCATGGATTGCTCGAATGCTTCGACTTCCGCTCCTTGAGCGATTTGCCCAGAGGTGATGACCCGGCGGAGGGCTTGGTGCTCTCGCCGTCCTAGAAAAGGCCGTGAATGAGGAATGTGCATCAAAGTGAGCCGTTACCCTCCTTCGAAACGTTGATGAAGAGTCGAAGGGAAACAAAACCTTCCGCGTGCTTGGTGCGAGCCTGGATGCCACGCGAAACAGCAACCGCCTTCGCGATCTCCAAGATGTTGAGCCCAGGTATGTTGGTCTTCTCCGTTTGGGATGCATAGGCGGTGAGAACATCGAGCTTTCGTTCGAGGTGGTCGCTGATATCCACGAAGACGTTGGGATTGAAGTCGTTCGAGGTCGGTCCCTCGTAAAACAGTACGTTCCGTACGTATCGAGTCGCCGAGGTAGCGGCCTGCGCCAACGCCCGGTGGTCCTGGTGTGTGTCCTCTTTGTGGTGGATGAAAATGAAGGCCGGTCGCACGGTCTTGATGGCCTGCTCGATATCGTCGATGAGGGATTTGTCGAGGCTTATCTCCGTATCCTTGTAACTGCCCCAGAGAATCTCCTCGACACCCATCATCTCCGCCGCCCTTTCCGCCTCTCGACGCCTGACAGCGGTATCTCCCCCCATTCCCCCTTCGGAGGCGATCATCATATAGACATGGTGACCGTATTCTACATACTTCATAAGGGTCCCCGAGCAGCCGAACTCGATGTCATCTGGATGAGCGCCAATGGCCAATAGGTTCATGTTTCCTCACGCTCCCTCATGTCGCCCTCCGCGAATGACGTCCAACGATTTCGTGCCGTAATTGAATAGCAAGTCCAGGACGGAGAGCTGTGGCGAGAACTCACCGAAGAGCTGCTCGTAAACTGGATGGTGATAGTCCTGAAAGACGACCTTCGTTCCTGTCTCTTCAAACGTCTCGATCCGCATGTACTGGCGGCCACCTGCTCCCGAAAGATAAGTATCGGCTCCGAAACGCTTACAAAGCGCGATTAAGCGCTCGTCTCTGCCTTTGGGCAGGGGCTCCATCTCTGAAGCGTTGGAGATTTGCGTGTCAATGCCGAGTGTCGACGTTAGAGTCTGCAAGAGGGTGATGTTGAGCTCGCATAGCTTGTCCCATTCGTTGGAGACGGCTTCGTCGTACAAGGTAAAGATTTCCTGAAAGTGTGGTGCCCGACTATAGCATGTCCTTAGGGTCTGTTGGTGGCGATGGCGCCAGTTGTTACTCTCAGTGATACTCACCTCGTTTATTCTATCCCCGAAGTGAAAGGAAACGGGAACCGTGAGCCACTGGGGCCCGTCGGCGGCTTTGACTCGATTGCGATTCTGCCATTCGTTCTTTTTGAACTGGACGTTGTCGAGGAAAACGAAAACATCGGCGCGGTCCAACTTGTCGAAGAATCCGAGCCAGGGAGCGAACTGCGGTTGATGGGCGGCAAGGATCAAGACGGCTCCTCCAGCGGCACGCAGATGTTCGTTTGGAATGCTCTATGCCAAAAACAAGACGGCCAACACGAGAAGAGCAGGTTCATTTCGCCACTCGCTCCAAGATATCCAAGAGTATGGACACCGATTGGCGCCACGTGAATACCGATGCGCGCTCCAGTCCAGCTTGAATGTAACGCTGCCGAAGCGCGCCGTCTGTCAATAAACTGAGGATGCTCATTGCCCAAGCTTCTTCATCTGTGGGTTCGAGCATCCAACCCGCATCTCCAGCCACTTCGGGGAGAGAGCTTGCGGAGGAGCTCACTACCGGTGTTCCGCTGGCCATTGCCTCGAGAAGCGGCAAACCAAATCCCTCATAAAGCGAGGGGAACGCAAACAAGCGGGCTCCAGCATAGAGTGCCGGAAGATCTTCGTCCGATATCATGCCTGGCATGAAGATCCGATCACTAACCCCTAGTCGTTCCGCTGATTGGTACAGATTGTCCGCGTCACGGTTCTTCTTCCCCGCGAAAACCAAGGCCGTATCCTCGATTTTCTTGGCAACCTGAGCATAAGCGCGGATGAGGAACTCGCCGTTCTTGTGAGGTCGAAAATTTGTCACCGTGAGGATGTAGTTCTCGGGAATTCCGAGCCTGTTGAGCGTGTCGGGAACTTTGTCCCGTCTCTCAGGGGCGAACCGTTCGGAAACGCCAAGCGGCACAACTTCGATTCGGGCGGGGTCGATACCCAGGAGCGTTACGAGATCTCGGCGGGAATGCCCGGAGTCCGTCAAGACCGCCGAAGCCCGTGAGCCGATGAGCCTTGCCCATGGTTTGAAGAGGGCGTTCTTGAGGTGCTGTCCTCCGTGTTTCAAAAAAAGAACATCGTGAATAGTGATCACTGTTGGGCAAGGCGAATATAACGGTGCTTTGTAATAAGGAGACCAGAAGACGTCAACATTATTGCCGGCGATAGCTCGTGGCAACTCGATTTGGTCGAACCAGAGTGTAAAGGGCTGTTCGAGGATGCGATAGTCAACAGACGCCGAGGTGAGCTCGAGCCGTGTAGAAGAGTCAGCATAGAGGACGAGTTGGGCGTCAGGGGATACGTTTGGTGTTTCGTGGATGACGGCCTCGACCATGCGACCGATGCCCGTTCGCACGCCCCGTTGGAGCTCGCGTACGTCCACGCCGATTTTCATGCAAGGCGTTCTCTTTGATAAACGGCCGGCAGGGCGGCGGCCTCCGGTGCTTCGGACTCCTCGGTCTCGGGAAGTGCCACGACGAGAGCCGTCAACAACCAAAAGGGCTCCATGATACGAACGATGATGAACGTGTTGGCCCCGATACCGTGGACTAACATGGCGATGTAACCCGCTAAGAATCCCAAGGTTAGTCCTCTCGAGAATCGATCGGAAGCGTTCCGGAAACGATCGATGGCAAGGCGCCAAATGCACCACGCTAGCCAAGCGAAAGCCGCTAAACCAATGATCCCCGCTTCGGTGAGGATTCTAACGTATTGGGCGTCCATGAAGTAGTAGCCCGCCACGCCATAACCGGTCAAAGGACGCTTTGCCCATCCCTCCAAGCCGAGCTTCCAGCTTGCGAGGCGCGCCGTTGATGACGTGTCCAATCGCCAATCGCCTACGGTGACTTGTCCTCGTGACTCCGGTTGGTTAAAGGTGAACTCGATGCGTTCAATGACCGGCTCTGGAGCCAGGACCGGAAACAGCACGAGCGCGACTACACCGGCAGTGACGAAATGTGATCGGCGTGGACCGAAGATCAAAAAGGCCAAAACCATGCCCACGGCAGCCATCCATGAGCTTCTAGACAACGTAAAAAGAAGAGGTGCTGCGAGAAGGGTTCCGAATGACAGCCAAGCCATCCTCTGGCGGAAGGAAGAAGACGTCAGGTAGAAGCCTGTGACAATGGATAACATGAAAACGAGATAACCCCCGAAGGTGTTGGGCTCACCGTTCTCGCCTTCGAAAGGGGCTGAGACGCGAGTACCGGAGGGGATTTGAACGATCCCTAGAAGAGCGACTATCGCACATGTAACGAGAGCGGCCGTCAGATAGTTCTTGACGTCAGAGCGTGTCTTGATGTTTGTTAGTACCAAGAGATAAAGAACGAAGTACTCGAGGTATTTGGCGAGAAACATCAATGCACGGAGCCAGCTGGTGTCGGAGGTCAATCCACTTATCAACGTGGCAAGGAGAGCCGCAAGGCCGTATGCGACCATAGGTTTGTTTAGAGGACTCTTGCTGAGTAGCCCTAGTTCCTTCTTGTAAGCGGTGCGGGCGAGCCAAGCGAGTCCAACCATGATGAGGAGGAGATCCTCAAGCCGGATCGTGATGTCTCGACCCCCTGCATTCGCCCCAGTCGCGATTTCCGGAGACAGAAGCATGCTGAAGATGATGAGGTAGATAGCGACTCGAGTGCGGAGGAAAGTCACGATGACGACTACAACTGCAGCCAAGACACAAATCGCCGAAGAGAGAGGACGTTCGGCGATAAGATGGGCGAGGAAAACGGAAGCCAACAGCCCGATCAACGCAAATATCAAAGGGGAAGAGGCGAGCCGGTTGGTAGCGGAGCTCATCATCCTATTGAGTCCCCTAAGGGTGTTGCTGGAGCATGAGGTTCAAGCGCTCAGAGCTTCCTTTTGCTCCAGCTTTCCAAGGATCCGTTCTGCTATCCCTTTGAGATGGCGGGAGGCTTTCGCCTTTGGGTAGTGGAGGATCAACGGACGCCAATCGCAAATGGCTCGATGAACTGTATCGTCCCGCGAGACGGCTCCGAGATTTTCGAGTCGAATACCTAGATACTGTCGTGCGACTTGGGACAGCTTCTCCGAAACTTGTTCTCCTTTGCCGTTGTCGTACATATTGACGACGACTCCCACCTGTATTCGTCGAATGACTTCTTCTAGTTCACGGGCGGCCGATCGGTTGTAACGGGAGATCTGGTCGACCAAGTTTGGAACCGTGTTGTTCGAGTCGGTGCCGCGATGGTTCATGGCGCTCTCGATCATTTCCACGAGACCGGCCTCACCCTCGAAAAGGAGGCGGATTCTTCGGTAAACCGCGGCGCGTAGGAATCCATAG
>JAUVQL010000262.1 GCA_030598165.1 Acidobacteriota bacterium
TACCGTCCGGCTTAGCTGCGATCTTGTTTGCCACTAATCCCCTGTTCGTGGCTCTGCTAGCTCACTTGGCGCTTCCTTCCGAATCCCTCAGTCGCGCTGAAATCACTGGCATTTTAATTGGATTCGTCGGCGTAGGATTCATCTTCTCTGAAGATTTCCATGTGCTGGGAGGTGAACAAGTTCGTCTGGCCGCCCTTGTCATGCTGTTCTCACCACTGGCCGCAGCCATCGCCACCGTCGCCGTCAAGCGCTGGGGCGAGGGCATTCACCCTTTTTCGCTTTCAGCGGTACCGATGGGAATAACCGCCGGCATCATGGGCGCCCTAGCGGTCACTTTCGAGCGAGGACTGAATTTCGACTGGAATGCATCATCTATCGGGTCCTTGCTCTACCTGGCGGTTTTCGGTTCCGTCATCACTTTCTCCTTGTATTTCTGGCTACTCGCACATCTACCCGCCAAACGCCTGGCGTTGATTGCCTACGTCATCCCGTTGGTCGCCGTCGGCGTCGGTGCGTTGAGAGGCGAGCCGATGACGCTTCGCACCGTCTCCGGAGCAGCCCTCGTCGTGGCCGGTACGGCCCTAGCCGTTCACCTTCACTCTCACCAATCGACTCCGAAAAAGTGTCACGAAGCCGTTGATGGTAAAGCCGTCCGAGGACCTGCTCACAGCTTCGACTGAACCTCCACTGGATGCTACAATAGTTCAAACACAGTAATTTAAGGACCTCACTCCGGGATGCCGCACCCGATGTGCCTTCCGTAAAAAGTCCATCGGTGAGGGTATCCACGGTCCGGAAGTGCCGTCACTTCACGGTCGCGAGGGGTGCTTTTTGGCCGTAGAGAAGACTTTACCAAAAGATCAACCAGACGAGTCTCCGGAGACCTCCACGGTCCGAGAGCTTCTGAAGGTCCTCGTCAAGGCACAAAAAGCTCGACGTCTCTATCAGGACAAGAACGCTATCTCCGACCGAGTCCAAAGCGAGCTCTTCACGAAGTTCTCCAATCATCTCGATGATGCGGGGTCGTTCACATTGACGATCCGAGAGTTCAAAATCCTTCTGGGCGAGGACGTGGCTTACGAAAGCGAAGACCGAAACGATAGCCTCGCATTCCTCCTTTTCCGAGACGGTATCCGTAGACTCACATTCGAGAACGGTCTCGAAGAACCCGAGCTCCAGACCTTTCTAAAGTGCTTGAACCGAGTTGCACTGCTGTCCAACGAACAGGACGACCTCGTCACACTCTTTTGGGATGCGGACTTCAAGTCCATCAAGTACTACGCCATCGAAGATCTCGCGGACGATCCGGACGGCCCTCGCCTGCAAGATCAATTGGCATCCGGCTCGTTAGGAGGCCGAGAAGGAGGAGGCGCGCCCCCTGATGCCGTGAGCGTGAAAGATGTCGAACAGCCCGTTCGTCATCTTCCGGTGGAAGCCTGTCGACTCCGAGAGGAGGAGATCGATGCCCTTCGGGCCGAGCTCGCCAAAGAAGAGGAAGAACCCTTCGGCCCGGCGGTTGTCGAGCTTGCCATCGAGCTGGCATTGCTCGAAACCTCCGAAGAAGAAAAAACAGCATTAGCCGAGCACTTGGTTTCGATCGTCAAAAGACTACTCATGGATGGAGACCTCGACTCGGTGACCCAGGCACTCGAGCACCTCACCGGGCTTTCAAAGATGGCATTGCCCGACTCCGAGCCGGTTCGGCACATGTGCGACAAGGTGATTCGTTTCTTGTCGGAACGAGAACAGCTACAGCGCTTTTTGGAACAAGCCGAAAGCGAAAGAGCCATCAAAGCTCAACAGATGACAGCCTATTTTGCCCACATGGGAGAAGCAGTCCTTCCTATTCTTTTCGCTTGGATGGGGCGCCTGGGGACCGCCGCCCACCGTCGGTCCCTATCAGAAGCCGCGCTCGCAAACCATGAAGCGGCGCTCAAAGAGCTCGAACGCCGCGTGGCACAAAGCCCAGAGGCGGTGGATTCTGCTCTACTGCGCGAATTTCTGTTCATTGTGTCGCGCGTTTCAGAGGACCAAGCCGTACCCCTTGTCGAAAGGCTTTTGAGCTCTTCCGATCCTTTGACCCGCCGCGAGACGATGCAGGTCCTTGGACGTTTCAAGAACGGGCGTCTCGACGGCCTTTGTCTAAATCTCTTGAGTGACGAAGACAACGAGGTGCGGCGGGCGGCTCTAGATACCTTGGTCCGCCGCGGCCAGCGAGAGTTGGCGCGTCCGCTCCTTGATCACGCTCTGAAGGACCCAGCTTTCGATGAACGTAGCCTTTCAGAAAAACGACGCCTATACGCAGCGGTCGCCAAAATCGGTAGCAACGAAGCTCTCGACTGGTTTGCCGATGGACTCCAATCTAGAGAGCAACGTTGGTTTGCCTCCCGCAAGGAGCGGGAAGCCTGCGAGGCCATTGTGCACGGAATCCGCATGATTGGGACCAATGAAGCTCGAAAGCTCCTCGAGGACATGGCGAACCGAGGAAATCGTCATATCCGGGCGGCATGCCTCAAAGAATTGTCTGAGAGAAGAACCTGATGGCCACCGGCACGGACATAACGACCGCCACTTCTTCACCGGAAGGTCGCGCCTTTCTCATCTTGGCTCGAGAGGTCCTTCAACAGCTCGCGGTACTCATTCGCAA
>JAUVQL010000155.1 GCA_030598165.1 Acidobacteriota bacterium
GAGCACTTCGGCGCCCTCTACCGGCGCACCCGATTGGTCTACGGCTTTCCCACGGACCCCCCCGGTCTGGGCCAACACCTCGACGCCAACTAAGAAAACGAATAAAGCCAAAGCCCATCGGATAACTGAGACCTGCAAGTGCAGGGTGAACTTCATTGTTACCCCCATGCCCAACAAATGCCCCTCTTGTGAATGTCGTTAGTAAGGCTGGCCCCGAGCTGACGGTTCGGGCTAGCTCCAGGCCTCAGCCAAATCTCCACGAGCTAGGATGCTATTGGATGATTTACTGATTATAAAGCGGGTTTGCCGAGAATTCACATACCACTACCGCGGTAGACAACCAACGAGTTGGTAGATATCGACGGGCAACCGATCAATCCGACCCGTAGGAGGCACTGAAGGTCGGTGCTTCCCAGACACGTATACGGCGCACTCGGAGTCCACGAGGAGACAATTTCTCCTGGAGCTGATCGTAGAAAAGCCGGGCCATGTGCTCCGTAGAGGGATTCAACTCATCAAAGGGCGGTAGGTCGTTCATATGTCGATGGTCGTAGGGCGCGAGGATCTCCTTGAGCCAGTCCTCGAGCTCGAGAAAGTCGACAACGAGTCCGATTCCATCGAGCTCACGCGCCGCGACGGAAGCCTGCACGCGGAAGTTGTGACCGTGTAGGGGCTCGATCTTGCCTTTGTAATCGCGCAGCTGATGAGACGCCGAAAAAGAGGCCTCAACGGTGATCTCATATACAAGTTGGCTCAAGCTTTCCCCCTCTGCACCCCCAACGGGGCCTCCGTAACTTCAAAAAAGCCGCTGATGTCCCGGCGATCGTGGGTCAGAGGACAGGGAGGAAGACTCGCCAAGAAGCGCCGGCCATAGCTCATGTTGACGAGACGGCTGTCGAGCACAGCCAGGACGCCTCGATCGCTTCTAGAGCGGATGAGACGCCCCAAACCCTGTTTCAAGCCGAGGATCGCCATGGGAACCTGAAAATCCTGGAATCCATTGCCTCCCTGCTGCTCCACCCATTCGATTCGAGCCGACACCAGAGGGTCGGCGGGCACGGCAAACGGAAGCTTATCAATGATGACGCACGAGAGCTGCTCTCCCACGACGTCGACGCCCTCCCAGAAACTCGAAGTCGCGAGCAGTACTGCGCCTGCAGTTGTTTTGAAACGCTCGAGGAGCTCACCGCGCGGCATTTCGCCTTGAACCAGAAGCGGGAACTCCAACTGCCCTTCGATACGGTCTTTGACAGCATACAGGTTGGCGAAGCTGGTAAACAAGACGAAGGCTCGGCCTCGACTGGCCCCGGTTATTGCCATGACTTCTTCCGCCGCCTTGTCGGCAAAAGTGTGATGCCGCGGTGATGGCATATGCCGCGGAACATACAAAATGGTCTGTCGAGAAAAATCGAAGGGCGAAGCAAGAACCCTCTCGTCTTGCGGCTGGACGCCGAGCTGACGGGAAATGTAGTCGAAGGACCCTTCCACGGCGAGCGTCGCCGACGTGAGCACCACTGCCCGCTTCGGCTCGAACAGGTACCGTCGTACCAACTCGCTGACGTTGATCGGCGATGAGCGCAAAACGACCGAGCGCTCCCGTTGCTCGCACCAAGACACGGCTTCCGGATCCGAAGCCTCCAAAATGCGCTTCAACTCTAACGCTATCTCCGCGGATCGCCGGCAAAGCGCCACCGTGGACTCGTCAGGCTCTGGAATCGTCTTGAGGAGGGCCCCAACCTGCTCTAACCGAGAATTCAAGTTGCCAAAAGCTCGGAGCCGCTCCGGCGACTCGGCCTCGCCGCCTACTCGGTATCGGTCCTTTCGGCCGCGATATAGCTCGAAGAACTCCTTCGAGATTCGGCGCAATCCACGGAGATCCTGTACCTGCCTTCGGTGCCCACCTCGTCGTTCGTCCCATGCGGCCTCGGCGTCACGGGCCAACTCATCGACACGAACGTTGCTGACGGAAGCACCAAAATACTGGGTAGCGACGTCCTCCAACTGATGTGCTTCGTCGACGATCAAGTAGTCATATGGAGGGAGAACTTCACCGTAGGATCCTTCGCGGATGATTAGGTCGGCCAACAACAAGTGATGGTTCACGACGACGATTTGACTCTCAGCAGCTCGTTGCCTCAATCGGGTGACATAGCAATGCTCGAAATCACGGCATTCTCTCCCCACACAATTGTCACTGCGGGCGGAGATTTTGCTCCAGAACTCCAGATTTTCAGGTAGCCCCGGCACATCGGCCCGGTCGCCCGTTTTCGTCATACGGGCCCAACGCACCAATGTGTCGAAGTGATCGGCCTCACTAAAAAATCGAAACGTGGGTTGCCGAGAGAACTCATCGAATCTAAGACGACACAAGTAGTTGGCGCGACCCTTCATCAAGCTTGCAGAAAAATCCTTCTGGAGCGCCCGGCGAACCAGGGGAATGTCTTTATAAAAGATCTGTTCCTGTAGATTTTTTGTTCCGGTGGAGATTACGACCCGCTGGCCTGAGAGCACGGCCGGAATCAAATACGCAAGGGTCTTGCCGGTACCGGTACCAGCTTCGACGAGAAGCTCACCTCCCTCTCGGAACGTATCAGCGATGGCTGCAGCCATTTCCATTTGGGAATGGCGCGTCTCGAATCCGTTCAATACCGTGGACAACGGACCTTCCGGGCCCAAAAGACCACTTATTTCTTCGCCATCGAGAAAAGCCCGATGAACCTCTTGATTTTCTTGTTCCACTGTCAAGTTTGGACCGATATGTAGTTGTGTCGAGATGACACTCGGGTCTAAGAACCAACTCCTGCCACACCGGCGTGCAGGAGATGGGCCGCAAATGGGTAGCTTGCACAAAGAGCCTTGACCTCCTCGGCAATTTTCCCCAAGGCGGCTTCGTCGTCCCGTTCGCGGATGGCTCTCGCAATCCAGCCGCCAATCAGTCGCATCTCTTCTTCTTTCATACCACGGGTAGTCACCGCGGGAGTTCCAATGCGAACACCGCTCGCCACGAGAGGGGGGCGGGTGTCGAAAGGAATCGTGTTTTTATTGACGGTTATCCCGGCTTTCTCGAGGACTTTCTCGGCTTCTTTGCCCGTGACGTCCATGGCGCCCACATCTACGAGAATGAGATGGTTGTCGGTGCCGCCCGAAACGAGGCGAAAGCCCTCGCCCGTTAGGGCCTCCGCCAGGACCTTCGCGTTCGACACTATCTGATGAGCATAGGTCTTGAACTCGTCCGTCATGGCTTGCCGAAAACAGACTGCTTTGGCGGCAATGACGTGCAGTAACGGACCTCCTTGAACACCCGGGAAAGCGAATTTGTTGAGAACCTTCCCATGCTCTTCTTTCGAAAGAATGAATCCCGACCTAGGCCCCCGAAGTGTTTTGTGTGTCGTCGATGTAACAACATGGGAATCCTCGACCGGACTCGGGTGGACACCGCCGGCCACCAAACCACTGATGTGCGCCATGTCCGTGACCATCAATGCACCCACCTCGTCAGCGATCTCTCTCAGTCTTCGAAAATCGATCACACGGGGATAAGCGCTCGCTCCCACCATGATCATCTTGGGTTGGTGCTCGCGCGCCAGCCGTGCCGCCTCCTCATAATCAATCCGCTCGTCGTCTTGGCGCACCCCATAGGGCACAACGTTATACAGGCGCCCGGAAAAATTGAGCGGGTGGCCATGCGTCAGATGCCCCCCATGGGCCAAGTTCATTCCCATAAAAGTGTCGCCCGGTTCGATCAAGGCCATGTATGCGACCATGTTGGCCTGGGAGCCGCTGTGAGGTTGAACGTTGGCGTGCTCCGCGCCAAAAAGCTCTTTGGCGCGCTCAATCGCCAGCCTTTCGACGACATCAACAAACTCACAACCCCCGTAATACCGCCGTCCCGGATAACCTTCTGCGTACTTATTGGTCAGGACCGAGCCCGTGGCCTCCAGCACAGCCGCACTCGTGAAATTCTCTGAGGCAATCAATTCCAAAGTGTCCGATTGCCGGTGAAACTCTTGCTCGATGGCCCCCGCAACCTCTGGGTCGACATCGAGCAGCGAGCGATCTAGATCCAGCCCCATTACAACTCTCCTCGGAAAGTGCTCGTTGGTTTTTGCGATTCTTGTCGAAGAACCGCAGATTAGAAACTAATACTCGCTAGATGATAAAGTCCGACGGCCCATTGCCAGCAGGCCGATGAAAAACCACCAGACTTGGACTTTGACCGATTCGGCCCTACTATATAATGTGCTTTCTCCTTCGCAAAAGACTATTTTGGCAATGCTAAGTGCCCTGGTTCATAATTACGGTCACGTACCGAGAACGTCGAGGCGCCC
>JAUVQL010000170.1 GCA_030598165.1 Acidobacteriota bacterium
CGCTGTGCAGCATCTCCTCCGTCAGGCCGACGGTTTCCTGCTCCGTCATACCGACGAAGTAGACGGCCATGAGGAATGCCGAAATCTGGTAGTCCGGAATGGTGCCACTCGTGAAGCCCGAGATCATGAAGGCGATTTCATCACGTGAAAGCTCTTCGCCCTGGCGTTTTCGACGGATGATATCAACGGTACGCATACGGCATTCGACTTGAAGTTGGAATCAAGATAAAAAGCGGCTGCTATCATGACTTGGGCAGCCGAGAAGTGTCAAGGGATTTGAGCCAAACTCCGAAGGTTTGAGGGGGGAAGATGGGGCTATTTACGGTAAATCATCCGGTGATAGAAGATGTTCTCGCGATACTTCGAGACGCCTCGACGCGACCGGAGGAGTTTCGTCGTCTGACCCGCAAGCTCAGCGTGTTGCTGAGTTTTGAAGCTTCCCGGGACTTGCCGGTCAAGGAAGTGGATATTCAAACACCATTGGAGAACACCCGAGGAAGCCGACTCGCAGCCGAGGTTGTTCTTGTTCCGGTATTGCGGGCGGGGATGGGGATGCTCGACCCTCTTTTGGAGATCTTCCCGGATGCTTCGGTCGGATACGTCGGACTCGAGCGCGACGAGCACACCGCCGTTGCTCATCGCTATTACCTCAAGCTACCGGATCTTCCTGACCGTCACGTTTTTCTACTCGACCCCATGTTGGCCACGGGAGGTTCCGCTCTGGCGGCGGTCGAGGCACTTCAAGAGGCAGGTGCCCGGTTCATCCGCTTGCTTTGTATTGTGGCTGCGCCGGAGGGAATTCAATTGCTCCAGGACAAGTGTCCGGATTTGGATATCTATGCGGCGGCGGTGGACCGAGAGCTCAACGACCGCTCGTTCATCCTACCGGGGCTCGGGGATTTTGGAGACCGGCTTTTTGGGACTTAAAGAAGTTAACGCAAAGACGCAAAGACGTAGAGAAGAAGCCGCGCATGAACGCGAATGAACGCAAATTAAATAGGAATTATTTGGACTTGGCTCGCATTTTCCAATCGGTTCTTATTCCCGTTAATGTGCGTTAATTTGCGGCTAGATTTCTAGTTGTTTTTCGGCGCCTTTGCGCCTATAGGTTGGATTCCGTTTCCGTCGCAGCAGAATTCCTGAATTCTTGAATTCTTGCTCTACTTACAATACGATTACTCTCTTATGGCTGAAAAAGAGAGCGCCAGCACGTCATCTGCGAGCAACGCTCAAGCCATTCCGATAAGTGTGGCTGCTTGGTTCGTTCCGGGCCTCGGTCACATCATGATCGGCAAGAAATGGCACGGACTGGTCTTCCTCGTTGTTGTCGTTGGGATGTTCGCACTGGGTCTTTATTGGGAGGGGGAGCTGTTTCCCCTTGACCGCACGAAGCCGCTCACTTTGCTGGCCGGGCTGGCGGAAATGGGCGTGGGCTTGCTTTACTTTGCGGCAAAGCTTCTAGGATGGGGCGTGGGAGAAGTTAAGGCAGTGACCTATGAATATGGCTACACGTTTTGTGTCGTTGCCGGACTGTTGAATTTGCTCATCATGCTCGACGCATACGACATCGCGCTGGGGAGGAAGCGTTGACGAGTCACTTCCTGGCTTTGACCATTTTTGCGGCTTTCGTATCCGTAGCATTTGCCCTGCTAATGAGGGATGAGCCACGGAAACAGATCCGCTTCGGTCTCTTCGTCTTTTTCTGTTTCATAGCCTCGGCATTCATTTTGGGCTGGCTCATGTTTCCTTTCCCGACGTGACGGCTAACCCTGCCTCGTCCCGTTAAAATACAAGGTGGTGTCGACCGGTCGGACCGAAAAGAGGAGTTGGTCTGGAGCGTTAGTAGCGTTCCTGCGATGGTGGACTCCGCTGCTCGCCTATATGGGCCTCATTTTTTGGATGTCTTCACAATCCCGGTTCGGTATATTTCGCCGTTCTCCTGACTATGTTTTGCATTTCATTGGCTACTTTGGGATGGGGCTTCTGGCGGTGCGGGCCTTTGCCCGGGGGCTGGGAGAGCCAAGGACCAAGTACTGGGGCTATTTCGGATTGTTGTTCGCCTTTGGTTACTCTTTGACCGACGAATGGCATCAGAGCTACGTTCCCGGTCGTGTGGCTAGTGGTCGAGACCTCGTGGCCGATGGACTTGGAATCGCGGCGGCGTGGGTCATTCTTCTGGTCTTTTGGCGTTGGCAGCGCAGGAGCGGTGCTCGACCCGGGACGATGGGTGTCGAATGAAAGTCCGAGTTTGATTGTCGCAAATGGCATTTCGAAGCATTCGCAGCAAATGAAATAAACAAGGGAAATGGAGTTAGACTCTATCCCGAAAGGGGGAGCTCGTGGCGAAGGAAGCTAGGATCGCAGTCATCCCTGGAGACGGCATCGGTATTGATGTGACAGCAGAGGCCGTAAAGGTTCTCGACACGGTTTGCGACGTCGGGGGATTTCGTGTACATCGCGACGAATTTGACTTTGGGGCCGATCGTTATTTGGCCACCGGTGTTTCGATGCCCGAAGGGATCTTCGATAGGTTCCGGAAAGAGTTCGACGCTATATATATCGGAGCGCTCGGCGATCCAAGGGTTCCCGACATGGCCCATGCCCGTGACATCTTGTTGGGCACGAGATTCGAATTGGACCTGTTCGTCAACCATCGTCCGGTCAAATTGCTCCACGAGCGCTTATGCCCCTTGAAGGATCGAGGTCTCGAGGACGTCAATTTCGTCGTCTTTCGTGAGAATACCGAAGGGCTCTACGTCGGAATGGGAGGTATTTTCAAGAAAGGTACTCCCGATGAAATTGCAATCCAAGAAGACGTCAACACCTACAAGGGGGTCAAGAGGATCCTCGAGCATGCGTTCCAATTCGCCAAGTCGAATGGCTATACCAAGGTGACGATGAGCGACAAGTCCAATGCACTCCGCTTTGGACACGATATCTGGCAACGCCTGTTCACCGAGGTTTCTGAACGCTATCCTGATATCGAGGCCAATCATCTATATATAGACGCTCTGACTCTTCAGATGATCAAGAAGCCGAGCCAGTTCCAGGTCATCGTCACCTGTAATATGTTCGGTGACATCGTTACTGACTTGGGTGCCCAGCTCCAGGGCGGATTGGGCATGGCGGCCTCGGGTAATATCAATCCGGAGGGCGTTTCCATGTTCGAGCCCGTTCACGGCTCTGCCCCCAAATACGCTGGGAAAAATGTTGCTAATCCGTTCGGTGCTATCCTGTCTCTTCAGATGATGCTGGAGCACCTCGGATTCCGAGAGCCGGCATCCTTGATCGAAAAAGCAGTGAATGGCTGTATCGAAGCAGTGGAAACGCCAGTCGAGCTGCAAGGTACATTGGGTACGAAAGAAGTCGGGGACGCCGTTTGCCGTCGCATCAAAGAGCTAGGGTAGTTGGTTCCTGAGTTCTTGATTTCTTGAGTTCTTGGGTTCCTGATTTGGGTGCCAGAGCAAACTAGAGGCACCCAAATCAAGTGGATGGACAATGACAAAGATACATGAAGGCAAACCGAGCGGAAAAGGGCACTCCTTTGCTGTAGTGGTGAGTCGTTTCAATAGTTTCGTCACCGACAAACTGCTGGAAGGTGCACTCGAGGCTTTCAAGGCAAGTGGAGCCGAGCTGAAAGAAGTCGAGGTTTTTCGTGTGCCGGGTGCTTTCGAGATCCCCCTTACCGCGAAAGTTGTAGCCTCTACCGGTAAGTACAAAGGAGTTGTTTGTTTGGGCACGATCATCAAGGGAGAAACACCCCATTGGGACTACCTCGCCCAAGCGGTTTCGCAAGGCCTTGTCCAGGCAACGCTCGAGACGGGTGTGCCGTTTTCTTTTGGCGTTCTGACGACAGAGACGAGTGAGGCCGCCCAAGCTCGCGCAGGTGCGCGAGGCGACAACAAAGGCTACGAAGCTGCAATGGCGGTCATCGAAATGGTGAATCTCCACGAAGACATAAGGAGGAAAGGGAGATAGGAGATACAGGGAAGACGAAAAAAGTGACCAGTGACCAGTAACCAGTGAAGATTGGAACATAAGCCGTTGTTGATTGATTTCTGGTGACTGATAACTGTTCACTTGTCCCGCATGCGGGCCATTGCTCCGTGTGTCCATATCC
>JAUVQL010000228.1 GCA_030598165.1 Acidobacteriota bacterium
GCTCCCCATTGTTAGCAGAACCGGCATGCTACGTTTGCTCTACTAGAGGAGTTCTGGGCCTACCAAGAGCGCAGGAAACCCATGAAGGAGACCTCTTTCTCCTCGCTCGAAGGCGCCGCAGGTGTCCCGTTTGTGTTAGCATCTAGGTTGTTTGCGGCCTCAGCATATGATGCCGCCCGGATTGGTAGTCCTAAATTACTGAGTGATGGTTTCAGAAACCCCGCCCACTTCGACCAAAGAGCGTGTAGCAGCTGGACGCCCTGCGTCCCCAAAGCGTGCGGCGCCGAAGCAGTCCAAAAACGTCCGCAACAAGGTCCTCAAGACGTTCGAGTATCTCGTTATTGCGGCCGGCTTGCTGGCAACGGCGCTCATGTCCGCTTTCATCACGTTCACTATGGCCATTCGCGGCAACGAGATTGAAGTACCTAATCTGTTGGGCAGCAGCTTGGCGGCGGCGGGACAAATCCTGGCTCAATCCGAACTCAACGTTCGACATGAAGGCAACCGTTTCGACGAGACGATACCGTCCGATCTCGTTCAATCTCAGTCACCATCTGCGGGAACGTTCCTCAAAAAAGGGCGCTCTGTAAAAGTCTGGACGAGCTTGGGTCCGGAGCGCCGCGTCGTCCCTCGAATCGAAGGAGAATCGCTCCAATCTGCTCAGCTCATCCTCGAGCAGGATAGCTTCACGCTGGGGAGAGTTGTCGAGGTTCACAGCGAAGCTTACGCACCTGACTCCATCATTGCTCAAGATCCGCCTCCCTACGAAGAAGCCGGGGACGCTACGGAGGTCAACGTTTTGCTGTCCCGAGGATACCAAGACAACGCCTACGTCATGCCGGACTTTATTGGCCAGAATATATCCGACGTATACGACTACGTCCGCCGCGGAGGCCATCGAATTTCCAAAGTGCGGTACGTGGAGTACTTCGGGATACCTCGGGGCACCGTCGTGAGACAAACCCCGCACGGGGGCACGAAAGTCCAAAAAAGGGATCGAATTGTGCTCTTCGTGAGCAAAACCAACTAACCATGCGCATTGCACCATCCATTCTATCCGCTGACTTCTCGAGATTGGGCGAAGAGATCCGGTGCGTCGAAAAGGCCGGTGCTCATCAGCTTCACCTCGATGTCATGGACGGACACTACGTCGAGAATTTGACCTTCGGCCCCATGGTGGTGGAAGCCGTTCGCCGAACCACGAGCCTCACCTTGGATGTACACCTCATGATTGAGCAAGCTGATCGCTGGATTGAGGCTTATTCCGAAGCCGGGGCCGACATGATTGCGGTCCATCCCGAAACGCTTTACCACCTCCACCGGACTCTCGACGATATCCGTCAAAGGGGTAAAAGGGTGGGAATAGCGATCAGTCCGGCCACGCCCTTGAGTATGATGGAAGAGATCCTTCACGACATAGACTACGCCATCATCATGTCCGTCAATCCAGGCTTCGGCGGGCAATCCTTCATCCCAGGGAGCTTCGAGCGGGCCAAACGCCTCAGGGGGATGATCGACCAACTCGACCTGTCGGTTCAAATTGAAATCGACGGCGGCATAGATTCGGGAAACATCCACGAAGCCGTCGCAGCAGGTGTGGATGTAGCGGTGGCCGGCTCCGCTATTTTCAAGGCCCCCGACCCGGCGCAAGCCGTACGAGATCTGCTGACTAGAATCAAAGGCTATTCCAAACCATCGTGACCGAAACTACCTGCAAGCTGCGAGTTCGATATAGCGAGACCGACCAGATGGGAGTAGTTTACTATGCCAACTACTTCGCGTGGTTCGAGGTCGGCCGAGCCGATCACCTTCGACAAAAAGGCATGAGCTACAAAGAGCTCGAGAGCCAATCCCTGTACCTCCCCGTCGTTGACGCCCATTGCCGATATGTCAAACCAGCTCGCTACGACGACTTGCTACAGATTACGACAAGGGCACACATGCCCAATCGGGCGCGCGTCCACTTCGAGTACGAGATCCATCGCGAGGAAGACGGGGACCTTCTGGCCACGGGAACTACACATCACGTTGCCATCGGCGACCATCGCAAACCACGCCGCCTACCGGAGGAGATTGCGAGGATGTTGAAATGAAATCAATTGTGACGGGGGTCGCCGGCTTTATCGGATCGAACGTAGCGGAGACGCTGATAGAGCAAGGGAACGAGGTCATCGGCATCGACTGTTTCCTCGATTACTACCCCCGAGTGATGAAAGAGCGCAATATCGGCGAGCTTCGACAGAAAAAAGCTTTTCGGCTCCTGGAGAAGCCCATTGGCGAGCTCGATTTGGATTCCTTGGTAGCTGAGGTGGACACGATTTTTCACCTGGCGGCACAAGCGGGCGTCAGAGCAAGCTGGGGTCAGGAGTTCTCGATCTACACCGAAAACAACATCGCTGCGACGCAACGGCTGCTCGAGGCCTCGGTAGGGAAAAAACTCAAAGCCTTCGTTTATGCTTCGTCCTCCTCCGTCTATGGTGACAGCGCGGAGCTCCCGATGAGAGAGGACGTCCCCCTTCACCCGGTGTCGCCGTACGGGGTCAGCAAACTCGCCGCAGAAATGCTGTGCCATCTCTATTTCATCAATCACTCGGTGCCTGCCGTTTCGCTACGCTATTTCACGGTATACGGGCCCCGTCAGCGACCGGACATGGCATTCCACCGACTCTTACGGAGCACGCTTCTCGACAAAGAATTCCCTCTATTTGGTGACGGCAAGCAAACGCGTGATTTCACCTTTATTGGAGATGCCGTTAAAGCCACGCTGGACGCGGCGGGTAAAGGCCGTCCCGGGCGTGTCTACAATATCGGGGGCGGCTCTCGCGTGTCTATGCTCGAGGTCATTCAAGAGATTGAAAAAATGACGGGAGCCCGGATCAAGCTGCGCCGCGAGCCCACTCAAAAGGGCGATATGCGCGACACCTATGCCGATACGAGCCAGGCAAAAAAAGACCTCGACTATCAACCTTCTGTCACCTTGCGTAAGGGTTTAGAAGCGGAGTGGAACTGGCTACGCTCCGTCGTGAAGGGCGGTTAAATTGCGTTACACCAGCGCTGCTCCGCATGAGCTATAATTTGACGAGACACAGTGCCCCAAGGGTAGGTTGTATTTAGTAGATGAGACACGAGATTAGAGGCTTCATACCAAGATCCGTCATTCTTGTTGGTATTTGCATTCTCGCCAACTTGTCTTGTGGTGGTAGCAAGCCACAAGTCGGCGACAGCCAATTGGGCGGAAGAGCGGCCGACACCATACTCCTCGAGCTCGGTCAAAAAGAGCTCGAAGACCA
>JAUVQL010000180.1 GCA_030598165.1 Acidobacteriota bacterium
ACCGCGGGTCCATGAAACAGGCTCTTGACCTCGCGTAACCACATGAGGTTGGTCTCGGGCTCTTTGAAACCAGCGATCATTGCATCCGTCATCCCGGCTGTGCCCAGACGTCCCGCCAGTACGAGAGGTCCATAGAGGATGGCGGATCGACGCTCATCATCGGGAAGTCGTTCCAAATACAGACGCATGGGGAGGCCAATTTTCAACCGATCACCGTCCTGCCAAGTTCTCCGAAGTGTGAAGAAGCTTCCGGGGCTCGAGAACGTCTCGAGCAGTTCACCGTTCAGTTCGACCGTTCCGCCATCCTGTATCCAATGAGGAATCCGGATATGAAGTGAAAGCTCGGTGGGATTTTCAGTCTTGACGATGAGGTTCGTAAGCTCTTCGTCTGGGAAGCGCGTCTCCTGTTGGAGACGGAATCCCTTTGCGGACCAGTTGAGCTCGGACGCCACGAACAAATTCACGTAGATGCCTTCGTCGTCATGAAAATAGATACTATCGTTGAGTTTACTGAACGATTCGATTCCTGTTCCGTTACAGCACAGAAACGAGTGCCATGGCTCGAGGAACATCTTCCACATGCCTGAGCTCAGGGGAACGAAATACATCAGCGTGCCATCGTTCGGATTCTGGGTCGACAGAATCCCGTTAAAAAGAGCCCTTTCGTAGTAGTCCGCGTATTTGGGATCACCGGTCCAGGAGAACAAATGACGCGTCAGCTTGAGCATGTTGTAAGTACAGCAGGTCTCGTGTGAGGCAACGCTGAGCTCGGTCGCCAGCTCATAGGGTGGGGTTCTCCAATGTTCATAGTTGCTCGTACCGCCCGTTGCATAAGTGCGGGCCCGGGTGACTTGATTCCAGAAAAACTCCGTGGCCTTCCTGAACGATTGACTTCCAGTCAGCTCGTACTCCCGGGCAAAGCCTATAACCTTGGGGATTGTCGTATTGGCATGGAGCCCCTGCAGCTCGTCTCGATGGTGGGACAAGGGCACGAAGACTTTGTCGTGGTTGAAGCGTCGCGCTAACTCGAGATGGGTTGGCTCGCGAGTCAGTGAATAGAGGTTGTAAAAAAGCTCGTTCATTCCTCCGAACTCGGTCGAGAGTGTCTGTTGCATCTGCTCCCGCGTCAGCCGGTCGGTTCTCGCTTTTACCCAGGAGGTCATTCCTTTGAGTACTTCGAAAGCTTGTCGGTTTCCGCAGTTCCAATAGACGTCCAGTAGCCCGGCCATAATTTTGTGGAGCGTGTACCACGGTGCCCAGACATTTTCGCCCCTTTCCAGGCGATCGAAAAATGATTCGGGAAAAGCACTCAGGTAACCTGAACCCAATGCCTCCTGACACTGGGCCAACTCCTTGACGATCGCGTCCGCGCGGATTCGTAATTCATCGTCGCCGGTACTCGTGTAACTCAGCGCACAAGCGGTTAGATAATGCCCCAGTGTATGACCGCGAACTTCGATCGTAGGGCTCTCCCATTCGCCCAATGGTTCAGCCGTTGAAGGAAGGCCCGCGGTGACTCGAAACATGTGGAGCAGGCGATCGATGTCGGCCGCGTAAAGGTAGCGACGGTTGCGTTCCTGAGCGTCGTAAAACGGGCCCGGTAACAACCGAACGTCTTCTAGCCCAAATGATTCAATTCTCTTTCCTGTAAGTGTATCCGGTAAGACGGGATCTTCTTGGGCCAAGACACCAAGTGACAGGGCTGTCATAAGTGCTGTGACGAACCATGATGAAGTATTCAGCTTCATTTTTTGGATTCCTTTTGAGAATCTGAAGTCTTCATCTCAGACGGGGCAAAGACTGGGCAGAAGGGGTAACTGCAAGACCGCCGGCCGCTGTGCACCGAAGCTCACGGGGAAGTGCTTTTCCGACTGCGTAAGAAGCATCGATGGTCTCATCCAACGGGATGACGTTTCGGTAGCCTCCGAGGATGAGGTCGGCGCATGTAAAAGCACTCGATGCAGCAATGGCATTGCGAGTATGGCAAGGGATCTCACAAGTGCCTTGAACCGTGTCACATACGGATCCCATCGTGTTTTGCAGCGATATCGCAGCTGCATCCGCGGCTTGCTGGGCTGTACCCCCAACGGCTTCCACCACTGCTGCTGCCGCCATCGCACCGGCCGCTCCAATCTCTACTTGGCATCCGGCGGTCTCGGCCGCAAAGGTAGCCCTTTTGGCGACGATTAGCCCCACCGCAGATGCTGCTAACAGAGATAGAATGACTCGTTCTTCGCTTAATTCTAGCTCTTCCATCAAGCTCACTATTACCCCCGGAATAACTCCAGCAGACCCACCTGTGGGAGCGGCACAGACGACTCCGCGGCTGTTGCAAACGTGCATCACGGCCATGGACCTCGCTGCCGCTCGGGTATGGATGCCACCAATGGCCACTTTTTTCTGAGATTCCGATTCAAAGAGCTTACGAGCTGTCGGGGTAAGAAGCAGCATATCCACGTTGGGATCGTCGAGGCCACCATGAACCGAGGCTTTCATGATCTCGAAACGTCTGACGATTTCGTGTAGGACCTGTCCCTTGGACAATCCAAGGAGTCTTGATTCGTAGTCCAATGCGATCCGGCCGAGCGAATACTCGGTGTTCTCTGCTTCCAGAAGCATTTCTTCGGCGCTCGAATAACGATCTTCACCCCGTTGCATATAGAAAATGGGCTCCGAATTTCGAACCGCCTTCACTCCCTCCGTCATCTTGACGCGACTCTTGATCTCATCATCGAGGGGCGTCCGACGATGGGCGTGAAGGAGAATATCATCGCCTCTTTCTCGACGAAATATCTCGCCAACCAGGCCCTCGTCCGTGAGGAGAGATTCGAGTTTAGACGCGGCCGGTTTCGTCGCCTCGACGAGGACGTCGTGCCATTTCCCGGTCAAATGGACGGACCATCCTTCGAGGTATGTGAATCGCACGGTCCCACCTCCGATGGAGTCAGCGCCCGCGAGGAGCTCCTTTCCCATCTTCGAGATCATTTGAATGAGGACCGCATTAGGATGCTCCGAGTGTTCCAAGGGCCCCACGAGGAACTCGATATCGACACCGAGCTCTTTGGCTCGTTCGATGGAACTGAAATAGTTCTCATCCAGCATCGACCATCCCATGACTCCTGATGTGAACGCTAAGTCGACACCAAGAGGTATATAGGTGGGTGCATAAGAACCTTTTGGATCGAAGGTGAGTCGCATGGCGACAGGGTCATCGCCCAAGAGACACCGAGCCATTCTGCCGATTCGGTGGGCTCCTGCAGTATGTGAGCTCGACGGGCCTCGCATGACTGGTCCAAGAACGTCGTTCAGTATGCTCATGAATTCCATGTCTTTTGCCTCGGGGCCATCATAGGACATTTGCAGGTAAGTCTAAAGGTGAAGAAGAAGGAAAAAGGAGGAAGTAGGAAGGAGTGGAGGAAGGAGTCTTGAGGGTGGCGGTTGGGCCACCACCCCCATTCTTCCTCCCTCCTCCTTTATTCTGCATCGCGACCCTGTTTTAGTTTTCCGTCGCTTTGCCTTTGACCTTTTGTTCCTCCACCATCTTTGCCACGTCGGCGAGAAGCTCCTTCGCGTTGAGGTAAGAGCGCCTCCTCCTTTCCGACTAGCAACAAGATGTCTTGTATCAGATCCTATTGCTTCAATAAAATTGGGGCTATGCGCTGGCCGACCTCCTTTTTTTATTGGGAGTCGACCTAGGGTAGACTATGCGCTACTTTTTTCTGTCTTCCGAAGAAATGAGAGGTGCGGTCATGAGCAGAAACCTAGCCCTCGTCGCCGGGGTATGCGTTTATCTGACAGCCTCTCCGAGAAGAATACAAACGTCGCATGGGCGATCACTATCGCTCGAGAACTTCAACGACAACTTACTGGTTTACGGCGATTTGCCGTTGAAGCAAATCCGTAGGCTGACGTTCAACTGAGGAGGAAGAACATGACGAATGCCATTCTGAACGTACCCATTCCA
>JAUVQL010000250.1 GCA_030598165.1 Acidobacteriota bacterium
ACATACCGGCAGCGGCCCTACTCGAAGTCGATCCATCCAAGGGCGATATGACTCTCGTGGCCCAGTACGGTCTCGCTGAGCCTCCCAACGACAAGGCTCGCCACATCAAGATCAGCTCGTCCTTGCGCGGCCTGCTCATTGGTTTCGAACCCATACCAGTGGACGGATTAAAGGAACATCCGCTCGCCGCTGTCCTCGGCAAGGCCAGGACGGAAACCTATCACAGCCTCTTCTTGCCGTTGCTGGCACAAGGCGAGACCGTAGGTGTCTTGTGTGTGTTCCGGCCCAAAGGCTCTCCATTCAAAATTGAAGAGAGGGAGCTTTTGCAGGCAGTCTCTTCCGAGTTGGGCGCCATTTGGTACAACGCGCAGCTCTACGGTCGTCTCGTCCAAATCACATCCAATCCTCTGGCTCCATTCACTTACAAGAGCCAGGAGAGACGCATCCAAACCCTTTCGGTTTTGAGCGACTCGGTCTTGAGTGAAAAGAATCTCATGGCCGCCATCATGGACAGCATCGCCGACGGTGTCATCGTCACGAACGTCTTGGGGACGATCCACCTCATCAATCCAAAAGCCAAGGATATCTTGGGGCTCTATGCGGAAGAAGCTATCGGTTTGAATGCGGCGGATTTCGTCAGACGTTTCTCGGACATCTCCTACGACGATATCCGTGTGAACTTCAAAAAGATCGTAGAACGGGGACAGACATTCTCTTTGGAGATCAAGCTCTCCCTGCCCACGACGCGCTTTTACACTCTGTCCATAGGTCCGGTTCGAAGTCGTGAAGGGATGGTCCAAGGCATCGTGGCTGTGCTTTCCGACATCACGGAGCTCAAAGAACTGGATCAAATGAAGACCGATCTCATGTCCATGGTGACGCACGAGATCCGCACACCGCTCGCCACAGTGCGCGGCTTTGCTCAGATTCTTCTCAAGGGTGGAATCCCAGCGGAAAAATCGAAAGAGTTTCTGGAAATCATCAACCGGCAGTCCAACCGATTGGTCAACCTGGTCAACGACTTTCTCGACATCACACGCATCGAGTCCGGGCGTCAGGCCATCACAAAGGCACCGCTCAGCATCGAGAAACTCATTCAAAACGCTCTACTCGACCTCAAGCCGTTGGCCGACGACAAGAGCATTGCGTTGCAGTACAACTCTCCGGGCGAGGAAATACCGGAGGTCTTCGCAGATCGCAATCTCATGGAGCAGGTCCTCATCAACTTGCTTTCCAACGCCATCAAGTACTCTCCTAAGGGGTCACAGACACACATTAGGCTCCTACGAGAAAACGGCTTTGTCCGCGTTGACATCAAGGATACCGGTTTGGGCATCCCACGCGACGCTCTCCCCAGGTTGTTCGAGAAGTTTTACCGGGTGCGGTGCGATGACCGGAAAGACATCATCGGAACGGGTCTGGGGCTCTCTCTAGTCAAGCAAATCATCGACGTGCACCAAGGCACGATTACTGTTGAAAGTGAACATGGAGTGGGATCCACCTTCACTGTCAAGTTACCCATCAAGGCCCCCGATAGTGACGACGATTCGTCGGATACGGGAGACTCACTTTTTAACAAAAAGGATGCGTCTCAAGCTGTGCTACAGAACTGATGTGAGAACTGGTCATGAGTAAGGACCTTGTTTTGATAGTCGACGACGAGCTCGATAACCGCGTCATGATGCGCTACTTCCTCGAGTCCTGGGGATATGAAGTCGAGCTGGCCGCCAATGGGCAAGAGGCCCTGGAGAAAGTGGAAGCCCAACCGCCTACGTTGGTCCTCTTGGACCTGGAGATGCCGGTCATGAATGGCTTCGAAACCTGTGACCGCCTCAAGAGCAACGAGGCCACGGAGAACATACCCGTGATCATGTTCACAGGACTCGAGCAAACGGCCGACAAGGTCAAAGGCATCAAGAAGGGCGCTGACGACTACGTTGTCAAGACCGTCGATCCCGAAGAGCTTCAAGCACGCATCGAAATGATCCTGAGACGCACCAAGCGGCATGAAGCTCAGCCGGATTCGTCTAAAGGCGGCAACGGTAACCAACCCCAACCTCATGAGTCCCACGCCGTCTCCGGATCACTCTCCGAGCTTTATTTTCCAGAGACCATGCAGCTCATCATGGCCTATGGAAAGAGCGGTGTACTCCACCTCCGAGACGGTGACCGCCAAGGGCGTGTGTACCTCAAGGAGGGTCTAGTCGTGCACGCTCAGCTAGGAGAGGTCGAAGCCGAGGATGC
The DNA here is from genome assembly GCA_030598165.1 of Acidobacteriota bacterium. The sequence goes on from JAUVQL010000250.1 coordinate 2,245, forward strand.
CTTCTATGACCTAGCTCTTTGGAAGAGCGGCACCTTTAGCTTCCAAGTCGGAGAGTCGGCTCCCAAGGAGACCATCAACAAATCCGGCACCAATTTGCTCATCGAGGCGACACGAAGGCTCGATGAGTGGAACATGATCTCGAGCAAAATTCCGAGCTTCGAAGTCTTCCCGACTCGGGTCCCGTTATCGGGTGCGAAGTCAATTCGACTCACCCGCGAAGATTGGAAAATCCTGCTTCTCATGGACGGTCAAGCTAGCATCCGTCAGATTGCGGAAACCTCGGGATTGGATCTCTTCGAAACGGGACGCATTGTATTTAACCTCATCACCGTCGGGGTAGTGTCGATTGAAAAAGAAGCAACGGCAAAAGAAGAGCAATACAACCAAGTCCCGAGTTTGGAGCCTGACCTCGCAGCCGAAGAGTTCAAGATGAACGCCGAGCAGTGGAGGCTCATTTCCCAAATCGATGGACAGCGTACCGTCGGCTCTCTGGCCGGCCAACTTGGGATACCAGCTCCGACGCTCTTAAAAGTACTGAATCAGTTAGCAGAAAAAGGATTTGTCCGAATGGGAGACAGAGTCGCCTCGGGCGAAAAGTCGCGGAAAATCGCCGTAAAAAAGAACGAAGCAGCTCAAGTGGAGCAAGACGCGGCGGCTTACCGCCCTCGCAT
>JAUVQL010000048.1 GCA_030598165.1 Acidobacteriota bacterium
ATGATCTTGGCAAAAACGCAAGTCAAGTCTAAATAATTTGATTCTTTTCTTGCGTTGTTTCGCGTTCTTTTGCGGCTTCTACGTCTCGGCTTCCTGAGTTCTTGAGTTCTAGAGTTCTTCGCTGATTGGCAAGATAAACCTGACGGTCGTCCCTTTGCCTGCTTCACTCGTTAGCTCCACCTCACCGCCATGCTCTTCAATGATCTTCCGGGTAATGGCCATGCCCAAGCCGATCCCTTGAGGTTTACCATAGGAGAAGAACGGCTCGAAGATACGATGTCGAATTTCTTCAGGTATGCCGCATCCGGTGTCATGGAACTCGACAGCGACTCGATTCTCCGTACAGGCGGTACGGATGACGAATTCACCCTTACCGTTCATGGCTTGGCTGGCGTTCGAAGCGACATTGAGGACGGCGCGCTTCATCCGGCCGGGATCCATGTGGAGCAACCCATTGTATTCTAGGTCGAGCACCACGCGGACAGGGCTCTCTTGGAAGTGAGTCTTGATGGCTGGCATCAGGCCCTCGAGGAAATCGGCAATGGAGATCGAGTGGAGATCCAAACTAGCGTGGCCTCCGCGAGTGAACTCCAAGAGTTCAGCGATCATGGAGTTCAATCGGTCACATTCCTCGACAGCCAATTGGGAAAAACGCTCTCTCTCGAATGTTTGGAGATCGGTTTGGCCCAACATACCGACATATCCGCGAACCGCCGTTAGAGGACTTCTAAAGTCGTGTACAAGTGAACCGATCATCTGACCGAAGGCAGAGAGGCGTTCAGCATGGATCCGCTGTTGGGTGAGATGGATGTTGGCTAGGGCAGTAGCTGCTTGAAGACACAATATGGACAAGAGGCCCCGATCCTCCTTGTCCAGAAGGTGGGCTTTGACGATCATTGTGCCTAGAAACTCGTCATTTTGTGAAATAGGGAGGAGGTGTCGACCGACGCCATCGGGTAGCTCGCGAAGCAGACTTTCCAGATGAGTGACAAAGGAAAACGCATCGGTGGCTCCTTTGCTGGAGATCTGAGCCACCTTTTTTGTAAGCCGCTGGCGGCTTTCGTCCGATAGATCATTGGGCGAAGGCGATGAGTACCACTTGGGTTTGGAGTTGATGGCGGTAGAGCCGGCGTAGAAAACATCGATGGGTACAGGACCAACGAGCTCGCCGGCGGCGGCCGCGATTTGACTGAGAATGGAATCGATATTGAAACTCCCTGCCAAAGCGACACCCACGCGGTGAAGCGCTTCGAGGTGCGAGGTCCTGCGCTCTAGGGATTCCGTACTGGCGGGGTCTGCAAGTTTGCGCATCAGAACTGGTTGAGAGAAACCTTTTTAGTATTTAAAGGGATTCTAGATATTCTACACGATTTTCGTTCGACGGTACAAGGAAACGAAAACGGCCCTTAGTGAATAATATCTAGGATATATGACCGACGAGGCAACGCAGCCAGACGGGATGGATCGGCGTTCTCGGTTCGTGTCGTGACCGTAATTATGAATCGGGGTACTTAGTATCACTTGGGTGATCGGTCGGCTGCGTGATAAGATCACTAAAGCCCCATCCTAGTCATGCGATTATCAGAGTCGAGAGAGCACTCCGAATTTATCTATGGGCAGCTGACCGAGTGGATGGAGTCTTTGTCCGAGGTTGGACGGACCGAGTATCTGTTCGAGCTCGAGATGTGGCTCAAGTGTTTCGAGCGATATTTTCGAGTTCGTAACCAGCCGATGTCCTCCGATTCCGAACGGACCCTGGTTATTCGTAGCTTCTACGAGGAAGTCGGGTTGGTATCGCATGCGATTCGGCGTGTGAACCAACTCTGCATGTATTTGTCCAGTGAAGACCAGGTCAATCAAGAGCGATTCGATAAATATGTCGAGAACTATCTCCGCAAGGATGACATCGTAGATCCATATGTGGGCCGGCTGCTACGGCAGAAGAGCCCGCAAGCCGGATTGACCCTCCTCAGGGAGAGTTTCGAAGACCTCCAGCTCGTTCTTACAGATTTGACGAAGCTCTCTCGTATCCCATACCAGACATTCCAAAGCATCGGTCGGTTGATTTATCGAGAGATTCGGCGTAACGACTATCTGGGTCTTATGGTCGACAAGAAGTTCAAAGCTGCATACGACCGGATATCGAATGAGTCCATCGGCGGGCTGCTTTACCGCGTGAGAGATCGTCAGACTCGTCGCTTGGTAGCGAAGATCTTCCTCGAGTTGTTTCGGCTGCTGCACTACTTGGAGTATGCCGATCCCCGGAAAAGAGAACGAGGTGAGCTTCGCACAACGATTCTCGTTTTTACTCTGGTTGCCTCCGAAACACGGAACCTCTTGGAGCATCTTCGTCACGAGATGGGCCGTACGGACCTACATCCCGATCTCCAGGAGGCGATCGAGAGATTCATTTATGTCATTCCATTGGAGCTCCGTAAGGTACTCGACACCGAGCTGACTGATATTTCTTCATTCAAGCAAGCCGACAGCATCTACATATCCATTGAAAACTCGCACGGTATCCTCCGTGACTGTTATCAACAGAGCGTCATACAATTGGCGCAGGTGTTCGAGCCGGAAATCGAGGGAAGAGAAGTATTTGGTGAGTATGCTAATAGACTCGAGCACTCTTTGGCGCTCAAAGGTGATTTGGCTCGACTCGTTATTGTCGTCGATCGATTCAACAAGGGCCACGATGCCCTGCTCGCACGCCATGTCAAGGAAGCGGTTTCGCTTTTTTATCACCGTTCCTTACGGCATTTGATGTACCGCGATTGGGCGAGCTTCGAGATGTTCTCGGGTGAGATTGCCAATTGCGACAGCATCTCGGGTTTGAAGCAGATTACTCACCGCTTCGAGGCATATCTGCGAACACTTCTGAGAGAAATCAGCAAGAGAAGTGTTTTTCAGACTTCGTCGGACACGCAACCAAAGGGCGCAGAGAGTAGAGAAGAGCTGTAGCGAAGTAAGTGGGCGGTAACTGACAACTGACTGCCTATTCGCCCGGCACAGCCGGGCCTACGACTGCTGACTGGCTACTGATTACTCACCTTTACTCGGAGGCGGTCCAGGCTTTTTCTCGAACGTGTCTTGTTCTTTGATTTGACCCCGGATGGCTGCGACCATGTTCGGGTCGAATTGTGTCCCTGCATGGGCTTCCATCTCACGAACCGCCATGTCGAATGGGAGTGGCGTCTTATAGGAATGCTTGCTCGTGATGATATCGAAGGCTTCGCATGCGCTGATGATCCTCGACTCCAGGGGACTATCGGTTCCTCGGAGCTTGTCGGGATATCCACGACCGTCCCATCGCTCATGGTGGTGGAGAATGATGGGGCCGATCTCTTTCCAGAGGATAATGTCCTTGACCATCTCATAGCCGATGACGGGATGAAGCTCGATGCGCTCGCGAGTCCAATCGCCCATCGTGTCTAACCGCAGCAGCCCAATATCGTGAAGAAGGGCTGCGAAATAGAGCGTCTTGAGCTCTTGATCGTTCATACCGAGTCCCCGACCGAGCAGGTTCGCATAGCGGGCAACTCTCCTGGCATGCCCAGCTTTGGCGGGAACGTGTGTGTCCATGGCACCGATGAGCATTTCGATCACGTGAGTGAAATAGTTGTTTTGAGCATCTTGAAGACGCATATGCTCGATCGAGATGGCTGCCTGGTCGGCGAGATGGAACAAGATGTTGAGATCTTGCTCGTCGAATGGAGCCCCTCCACTTTTGTTGATCAGCTCCAAGACGCCTAGGATTCTGTCTTCGAATTGCAGAGGAACACAAAGCACGGAACGAGTCTGAAAGCCGGTGGCGTCATCGAACGACGCATCGAAGCGTCGGTCGGCACGAACGTCATTGACGACGGCTGGTTTCCCTGAGGAAGCGGCCCAGCCGGCAATGCCTTCTCCCGGTTCCACTACGAGCGGTTGGACTTCTTTGGCCTTGTTGCCGAAGGCCGTTCGGAACCGTAGTTTTTGGTCCTGGTCATAGAGGAGGATAGATCCCGCTTCCGTACCTACCGTTTCGGCGGCTGTTCGGACGATGGTATCGAGGAGGACATCGAGATGGATGATACTCCGGTAAGCCTTCGTCACGTCCAGGACAGTCTTTAGTTTGTGAACGTAGTTCGACTCTTGGTCGGAACTCATAATTTTCACTCGAACGACTGATCGGTTTGAAATTGAGGCTACCATGCTAATTCACTGAGCGTCAAATGGTTTTTCGCTGTAGGAGCAAAAGAGAATGGTCTCAAAAGCGATATTTGCCGGATCGGTTGACACCATCGGGGGGGGCATGCTATCTTGTTCTCTGTTAAGGACTACTCGTCTTTCAAGGGGTAAAATTCATGTCGGGCCGAGAGAGCCCTTTCGCCAAGTTCCTGAACCACTTCACCAAGGGGCAGTTTGTCTTTCACGAAGGTGAAGAGGGCGACGAGATGTACATCATCCAGTCGGGCAAGGTATCGATCTGCAAGAACATCCGCAACAAGAAAACGACTCTGACTCTACTGGAAAAAGGGGACTTCTTCGGCGAAATGTCCATCCTGGAGCGTCTTCCCCGCACGGCGGATGCAGAGGTCATGGAAGACTCAGACCTCATCACCATCAATAGCCAAACTTTTGGTGAAATGATCCGCTCGAACCCGGAAATTGCCGTTCGCATGCTTCGCAAGTACTCCATGCGCATGCGGGAGCTCTCCGAGCAGATGGAAAACTATCTGGAGACTCGACAAGCGGAAGACGCGGACTTTGCGGTACCTTCTCTAGACGCTCCTGCCCGTCAGGAAGTCCCCGCCACCGTTCCAGCACCCGGGAAAACGAGGGCCTATTTCATCGGTAAGAGCACCGGCAAGATCTACCCCATTTACAAAGACGAAGTGTTGTTGGGTCGCTATGACTCGGTGACTGGACATCGACCCGAGATCGATCTTACCGAAGAGGATTCGAACCGGAACGTTAGCCGTCGGCACGCCCGATTGCTCTTCAAGGACGGGGCATATCTCGTGGCTGAGGAGATCGGGACGATGAACGGGACTTATCTCAACGGTAAGAAGATACCCACCGGGGTGTTGACTCCAATAAAGGACGGGGATGAGCTCTTGCTGTGCAGAGTCCCGGTGATCTTCAAAATCGCCACCTAGTCTTTCTTCTCGAGCTACTTTTCCTTTTCTCGCTATTGTCTTTCCCGCTCGCGTTGCTGCGGTTGTTGTGGTTGCCGTGGCGGCGTTGGGGTGGGCGCCTCATAGATGACCGTACCGGGAACGCCGCCTTCGATGGAAAAGGATTTGAGCTCCTCTACCGTGAGATCGGCACGTCGGATCAGGCGAGGCGTCAGCGTCAAGACGATGTCCATCTCCTGAACCTCTTTTTTGTTGACGGAGAACAAACGACCAAGAATGGGGATGCTCGCGAGGCCCGGCGTGCCCGCCAAGCTCATTCGTTCTTCATCACGAATGAGCCCGGCCAGGAGACTCGTTTCACCTTCGCGAAGCCGAAGAACAGTGTTGACGCTCCGGTTGCCAAAGGTAGGGAGGCCGCCGAAACCGGTTCCCGAGATGGCACTGAGTCGGAACTGCAGCGCCAGACTGATGTCGTCGTTGTGGTGGATGCGAGGCAGGATTTCGACGTTGACGCCGATGTTCTCGTACTCGAAGGTCGTCACAGGTTGTTGTTCGATACCTCCTGCGGCGATAGGCGTAAATGTCGTAATGGGAACGGGCACCCGGTCGCCAAACTCGACGACCGCTGCTTGTCCGTCCACGGACCGGAGCTTCGGGCTGGCCAAGATCCGCGTGTCGGAGTCTTCGCGTAGAAGCTTCATCACCGCTCCAGGCAGGCCCGCTACAGCGATGTTCGAGCTTTGATAGAGAGTTTGGTCCAACGTGGTGTCCGCTGGATTCAACGTGGTCGCGATCCCCGACACGCCCTGTAGGAAAGAAGTGAGCTGGATTCCATATTCGTCGAGTCGTTTCCGGCTGACTTCCATGAGCTCAACCTCGATGATCACTTCACCGCGACTACGGTCCACAGTGGCAATGATCCTCTCCGCCGCAGCGATTTTCTCGGGTGTGTCAACGATGGTCAATGCATTGGTGTTCGTATGAGGAGCAATACGACGGGCGCCCAACGTGATTCTCAAGAGATCGATGGTCTCTTTGAGGTCGGCGGAGGAAAGATAAAAGGTTTTCGTGACGATTTCTTGGTATTCGCGGCGTTTGGCCGTCGTGTCGGGAACGATGACAACGATGTTCTCGGCTTCTACGCGGTAGAAGTTCTTGGAAATCCGACAAAGTGACCGCAGCGCATCTTCAAAATTGGCGTCATGGAGCTCGATCGAGACCGTTTGGTCCACGAAATCGGTGTCGAAAACTGCGTTCACTCCCGCCATTTTTCCAACTGAAATGAGCACATCCCGCAAGCTGGCGCTCCGGAACACGAAACCCGCCGGTCGATCGGCATCGGGGGCGAGCTGGAGCTTGCCGAGCGGAGTTTCCTTAGCCCGGTTCTTGATTGCAGCAATGGAGCTTTGCGCGGCCGCCTCGGCGCCTTCCTTGATGGCCAGCTCCACCCGTTCGAGCTCCTCCAGGAGGTACGTGGCACCGGGATTGAGAGCCAAGGCGAGAAGAAGCTCTTCGCGAGCGGCTTCTGGCTCACCTGCGGCTTTGAGTTTGGAGCCGCGATCGGCATGAGCTTCGGCAGCTCTCACCTTTGCGCGATCGAGACTGCGGCGGAAGTCGGCGTTGTCGGGATCTTCATAGAGTGCGCGACTGTAGTAATTGACGGCTTCGTCATAGCGGCCGCCCTGCTCCGCCTTGTCACCGGCGCTGTAATTCTTGTTCACCGCACACGACATCGATATGGCAGCGATCAACATGACCCAATACTTCATGACACTTCGACTC
>JAUVQL010000105.1 GCA_030598165.1 Acidobacteriota bacterium
AGATTGTACGCCTCGAGAGGAATCACGGAGACCGGGTCATAGATGTTCCAAAGCAGGATGGCAGCAATGCCACCGAGCCCCACGAAAATCGGGGCCCCGAGGGCAATCGCCAAGAGCATGACGGCCAACAGAGGAATGAGAACACCGCTTCCCGGCAAATCCTCAGCCCATCCCATGAGAAGGGGAAGCAAAACGAAGCCGGCTGCAACCGTACGGCCCCACCACGACGGAACCCGCGACAAGATTCGAAGGCCGATGACCGCAAAACCGATGGGCAGGATTATCTGAGCCACCCAAACAGGGAGTCCAAGGGCCAGGATACGCCCGCCTTCCCTTTCCACGTTCACGAGCTCGAGACCGCCCAGGGCAAGCACGGTGCAAACGGCAAAACTCACCCCGGCCGTGAAAACCTCGGCTGCTGCTCTCCAACGATCCCGCAGCAATGTCGCTCCGGCGGTCAACGAAAGGAGCTCTCCTCTCCGTGCCGCAATGGCGGCCCCAAGAAACGCCACCCATAGAGACAAATGCTGCACCCAGATCGCCGAGCCGGGTATGCCGCTCCGGTAGAACTTACGAACGACGATTTCCAGTAGAGGCAAGGTGGCCATTAGGAGGAGGGCAATTACGGAAAGGCTGTCTTCGAAGGCGTGGAGTTTTCGTGCCGGCGTTGTTGCTTGCCCGTCTTGAATCTGCATCTCGACCAACCGGGCGTTTGGCTCCTATTGAAGAGAACGGTTGGAATTCGTCCTAAACTCGTCTCGAAGTCTCATGACCTCATCGAAGATCTCGGGCGGCACCAGCTTGCCGCGGACTCGAGGATATGCGTTCTCGGCCGCTTCCCGCCACTCGGCTCTGGTGTCGTCATTCAAGGACAATACTTGGAGCCCACGGCTCTTCATTGCCTGCAATGAGCGCACTTCGTGTTGCCGTATGTCTTTCTTGAGCTCTTCGCCGACGTCTTTGGCGGTCCGCATCACCATGTCCTTTTGCTCGGATGAAAGCTGCTTCCATCCACGCTCATGCATGACGAGAGCGCCTTGAAGCGGTGCCCACTTGAGGTCCGTCATGTGTTTCGCTTGGCGATAGAACTGTGATGCTTCGGCCAACATGATGGGCATATAGGCTGAATCAATGAGACCGGTTTGTAGGCCGGCAAGCATGTCCACTGTGGAGATCGGAACCGGGTTGAACCCGGCCCATTTGAAAATGTCGACCGTCGACGACTCGGAAAGCGAGCCTGCCAGTCTCATCTGCTTGAGCTCGTCCGGAGTCCGCATGGGCTGGTTGGAAAAGAAATAAACCCAACCGGCGTCGGACCAAGCAAGAACGATGAATCCGTTTTCAGCCAGTTTTTCTTCTAGAATAGGATTGATCTTCTGGCGGACGTAATCCCATTCTTCATAGTTTTCGAACATCATAGGTAGCATGACAGCGTAGGCGCGGGAGTCGATCTCAGCCAGTCCGGCGTTCGAGATGGCTGCAACCTGAAGCTGACCGATACGCATCTTGCGGATCATCTCGGATTCGTCGCCTACGGCGCCACCAGGGTAGATCCGGAGGATGACGTCACCGCCAGAAGCCTTTTTCAACTCCGAGCCCATCCGACGCAGGATTTTGTCCCACGCCGACCCTTGAGGAACGAGAGTGCCCAATCTGAGGATGACCTTCGCTTGAAGCGGAAGAGTGAGGCTCAAAAGAAGAAGCATCGATAGGAGAGCGACAAAAGTTCTCTTCGTCACGTGATCCCACCTTCCAAAAAGAGCTCGTCTACTCGTCCTTGCAGCCAACGAGCCCGTCGTTGTGCAAGGATGTTGAGGAGACGATTTGGGGGTTGGCTATCGACGTCGAAGCTGAGGACCTTGTCCAAAAGCTCGATAAATTCCGTTCGATTCTGTTCGCTGACCGATATGTTTTCTGCCCAGCTCAGGTAGACCGATAGCCGGTTCCCACCCGAGAGCTCGATGGCCCTCTCATAGTGCCGTCGCATTTTTTCTCGCGAACCGCCCATCCGACCGGCTTCGTAGCTCAATAGGAATCCGTGGGTCGCACCCTCGTCGTAATCTTCGTCGAGCTCCAGGGCTCGGTGAAGCAGGGCGCCCACAACGGCGATATCCGCGGTTGCCTCCGGGTCGTCCTTGGAAGCGCCGATGGCTGCACCGAGCGCAGCAGCTGTCCAGACAGCAAGCGGCACATCGTCCACTTCGAGCCCATCCACTGCCTGTTCAGGCTCTCGTGGGAGCAGCGTGCGGAATCCAGGACGGACGACTTCGAGGCCCCGGAGACCGTAGTTGTATGCGCGTAGGTATAGTCGCGCGGCGCGTTGGCGGATCTCTTCGGCTCGGTCGAAGTCCACATTCTCGATTTGATCGGCCTCGGGCTCGACGAACCCGTAGGCATAGAGTGAAAACGATGCCGCTGCCGACAGTAGGAGTCCTCGGTGTTCCGGGTTAGAGGCGAGTAGTGTCTCTAAAGTCTTTAAATTGAAGGGTAAAGCTGCTGCAATGAGCTCCGGATCCTCGTCGGACAGATAGACCAGCTCCCCCTCGCTAAATACGTCCGCCATCGTATTGACGGCCGTTTTCTTCAACGAACAGGAAGCTCCGATCATGAGTAAACCGACTGCAACGAACAGGTGATAGGCATTCAGTTTCTTTTGAAGGGCGAAAATGCCATCTAGTCCCATGTTCTATTTGCGGCGCATCAGAACAAGCTATGTTAGCCTGCACCAGAGATCAAAGCCAGTGACTTTGGCACGCTGGGCTCGGGAGCAAGCCAGGATCAAACGATTCCCGAGTCGGTCGTGGATGTTGTACACTGAGGCCGCTTTTCCTGCAAATTCCTGTTCCGGAGTCTCAAAACTCGGATCAGTCGCCTAGAGGAGTCTAATATGGACGAGTCTAATCCCAATCAACCGCCCTCCGGCGGAACACCTCCTACGCCGCCGGGTCCACCCACGAGCCAAGTTCAGCCAGGCTCTAGTCTGGATTTCGGACGTTCGTTGAGTTTCTTCTTCCAAGACCCGGATTGGATAAGGAAACTCTTGCTTGGATCTTTATTCTCCTTGCTTGCGATATTCATCGTCGGAGCTTTCTTCATTGCCGGCTATATGGTTCGCCTCATCCGTCGCTCTGCCCGAGGAGAAACCTATCCACTGCCCGAATGGGATGATTTGGGAGGCATCTTCGTAGATGGTGCATCGGTCATCGGGGCCTATCTCGTTTACTGGTTGCCGGTCGTCCTCCTCTATATCGTCGGGGCGCTGGGTATCGGCATCGGCTTGGGTGGTGATGAGCCGTCGATTGCTGTGACTGTGGTGATGACGGTTCTAACCCTCTTTTTTGCCTTGCTCATGCTGGGTATCGTTTTCTACTTCCCTGCAGCTTTGATCCGGCTCGCACTGAAGGGCAACTTTGGGGCAGCTTTTGAGTTCGGGCCGACGTGGGAGTTCATCCAGCGGAACATCGGCAACTACTTGCTCGCCTTTCTCATCATCTTCTTGGCGAATCTCATCTCTCAGTTTGGAATTCTCCTCTTTTGCATTGGGATCATTCCGGCGAGCTTTTGGGGGACGTCGGTAAGTGCCTACACTTTGGGAGAAGTCGCCCTGCGCGACCGCTCTCGGCAAGTGCCGCCGGCGCCGACGCCTTGAGGCAAACATGTGGAAAAGCAGTGTCAATCATGTCGCGAAATGGTTCATGTTGTTGTTCGTCACGGCGTGCGCTTCGGCTGGAGGGCCTCGGACACCACAAGATGAAAGGCCGGCCGTACGCCGCCAGACGCACGAGTTGCTCAACAGTGTTCTTTGGACACAGACTGCGGCCGAGTTTCAAGTTTTGGCTAGGCAGAGCTATCTGAGGGCGCAAGAGGCTCTAGACCAGGCATTAAATGACCCATCTTGGACGGCCGCGCTCGAGCAGGAAGGCCGATACGACATGCGCCCACCGGCCGTCATTCTCGATGTGGATGAGACGATTTTGGATAACTCGCCCTATGAGGTGCGACTCATCCTACGTGAAGCGGCGTTTAGCACCGATACTTGGCACCAGTGGTGCAAAGAAGCGCGCGCAACAGCAATACCAGGTGCGCTCGAGTTCACTCGCTACGCCGCTCGCAAAGGTGTGACGGTTTTCTACGTCACCAATCGGCGCCATGAGGTAGAAGAAGCTACGCGGAAAAACCTCGAAGCGTTGGGTTTTCCACTCGATCCGAAACGCGACACACTTCTCACGCGGGGGGAAAGGCGGGAATGGGACACTTCTGATAAGACACCGCGCCGGAAAGAAGTCGCGTCATGGCACAGAGTATTGCTACTCGTAGGCGACAATATAGGAGATTTTGTGCCCATCGAGAGAGCCTCCGTCGAAGAAAGAGCAAAGTTGGTCGATAAGTACTCGGATTACTGGGGGACACGCTGGATCATGCTCCCTAACCCACAATACGGCTCCTGGGAAGGGGCCATATTCGGCTTCGAGTACGGACTCTCGGATGAAGAGAAGCTCCGCATCAAGTATGAGAAGTTGCGAACGAAGTAACCGAACAGGATGAGCTGTCAGCAGTACGGCCTGTCACAAGGAAGCAGTCGAGCAGTCAGCAGTCAGGAAGAGCCGGTCATGATGGCGGCAGGTGGGGAGCTGGGCGGAGGTTTTCGTGGTCTATTCCCATCCTTTGCTAATATAGTCTGATAGCTACAAAGTTGAAGTGGAGGAAATCGGTAAATGATGGTCTGCCCTTGTGAAGAAATTACTGATGAGCAGGTGCGAGAGCTCGTGCGGAATGGAGCAACTCGGATGGAACAAATCGTATCGACTTGTTCAGCCGGTGCTTATTGTGGAGCCTGTATTCCCGCTATCCTCCAAATCCTGCGTCACGAGAAGCATTTGATGCAGCGCTCGGAAAAAAGAACGCGTCCCACCAAACAACCGGCTTATTGAGAATTAAAACCACAGGTTGACTTATCTCCGGCTTTCTTGTAAATTGAACATCTAATATTCAATTTACAAGATGTACAAACGAGTTCTCGAAAAGGAGTTGAAACGGGTCGCCCGACAATATCCTGTGGTGACACTGACCGGCCCCCGTCAGTCCGGCAAGACGACACT
>JAUVQL010000009.1 GCA_030598165.1 Acidobacteriota bacterium
AGCAACGCAGCCAGACGGGATGGATCGGCGTTCTCGGTTCGTTTCGTGACCGTAATTATGAATCGGGGTACTAAGGGTTCCTATCGACGCCGCATGAAACGATTTCCGCCAAACGGCGTTGTTCCGGTTGAAGAGGTGGGACTGCGCTTCAGGTGCTAGCCCCCTGTCGGGTGGCTGAAAGGGTAGCTTCCTACTCGTCCGACAAACGGCATGAGGAGCATCCACGGAAGTGACGAACGCTTCACATCGCGAAACTGACGGAGGCCGATCGTCATCTTCTGGTGTCCCGCCTTCGGTTGGTCCACATAGGTTCCCAACAAGCGGTCCCACCAGGGTAGATTGAAACCGAAATTGCTGTTGGTCTCCACCGGCACGACCGAATGGTGCACTCGGTGCATGTCCGGTGTGACCACGAACCAGCGAAGTACGCGGTCCAAAGCCAAAGGGACTCGCACATTCGAGTGATTGAACATGGCCGTGCCGTTGAGAAGCACTTCGAAGACCACTATGGCTACCACCGGCGGACCGAGCACAGCCACTGTCACAATTTTTATGAACATGGAGAGTATGATCTCCACCGGATGGAAGCGGGCGCCCGTGGTAACGTCGAAATCGAGATCGGCGTGATGAACCATATGCAGTCTCCAAAGTGCAGGGACGGCGTGGAACATCACATGCTGCAAATAGATCACTAAATCGAGGGCGACAACGGAGATGATGACGGCTGGCCAAAACCTCACGCCCCAAAGGTTCAGCAGACCCCATCCACGCTCGCTCGCCGCCAAAGCGGTCGCCAATGCCGCTGAGGAAAAGAGAATGCGAAGTAGGACCGAGTTCAGAAAGACGATTCCGATGTTACTGAGCCAGCGCTTCGATTTGGAGACCGTCAAGCTGCGTCGAGGAGAAGCTACCTCCCACAGTGCCATGACCAAAAACACGCCAAAGTAAGCACTCAAACGGATCACGGCTTCATTACTAGTCACCCATTCGTTCATTGTGGTTCTTTCACCTTTCGAAGTCGTCACCTAATATATCTACCGGCAGGCGGAATGTAAACGTGCAAAAGTCTATAGTAAACTCGAAAAATACCATGTCGACCGACAAAATGTTGAGCCTCCGACAGAAGGTGTGCGACGCCTACTCGGCTGCGGCCGAGTCTCCCAAGGGCAAGCATCCTTTTCCCGTGGGCCGCAAGTTCGCCGAGAGCCTGGGCTATTCCTCCGACTTACTCGATGAGCTTCCCTCGGTCGCGTCGGAAGCCTTTGCGGGGGTCTCGAACGTTTCTGTATTCGCGGAGATCCCGATGGGTGCCACCGTATTGGACTTGGGCTGTGGGGCCGGTTTGGACTCGTTGATTGCAGGACGCCGGGTCGGCGAGCAGGGACGAGTCGTCGGTGTCGACTTTGGAGGGTCCATGCTCGAACGCGCGTTCCAGGCGGTTCGAGGAGCCGGTTTGACCAATACACATCTCACGATGGCTGCCGCCGAGGACATCCCGCTTCGAGCCGGTTCCGTCGACGTGGCCATGGTCAACGGCATCTTCAACTTGAATCCGGCAAGAACATCCATCTTCTCGGAGCTATCGAGAGTCGTTCGCGAGGGTGGCATTGCTTACATTGCAGAGCTTGTCCTCAAGAGGCGCCCATGGTTTGCCGCCAAACAGAGTGAGGATAACTGGTTCGCTTGAATTGCCGGTGCCAAGGAGGGTGGAACCTTCCTCGAGGAGCTCCGGTCGGCTGGATTCAGTAACGTCGAAATCCTCCGCACGATGCATACCGCGCGAACGAAAAGCAAAAAAGTCCTCGCGGCAGAAGTCGTTGCCTACCGGTAGGAGTCTCGAGCTGACTCCCAGCAACTGAGGGGGCGTTTCTTGCTCATTCGCGCACTACCGTCACGGTTGCTGTGTTACTGCGTTGGTTATTTTCGCGGTCGGTCGCTGATGCGATGTTCCAACAGCCAATCGAACAATCGCTCGTGCTCTTCTATCGTCGGTGGTCGATGTGTACGGTCGGGAACGACGGTCACTTTGATGTCACCGCCTTCCTTCTCGAGAGCTTGCGCCATTTCTTCAGTCTCACGAACCGGGACGACGTCGTCCTTTCCTCCATGAAACGCCCAAATGGGAACCTCCTTGAGTCTGGTCGCCCACCATGGGTTCGTCATACCGGACATCGGAGCCACCGCCGCAAACCGATCGGGATGCTTGTAGGCGAGATACCAGGCACCATGCCCTCCCATGCTATAGCCCACCAAATAGACCCTGTCGGTGTCCACAGGGTAGTTGGCCGTCACATCATCCAATAGGGCAATCAGTAACTCTGTGTCGGTCCACATCTCGCCCGGCGGGCACTGGGGTGTTATCACAATGAACGGGAAAGTATCGGTTTGCTGAAGCATCTTGGGAACGGGATACCACATCACCTTCTCGAGATCGGCGCCTCGTCCCCTACCGCCATGGAGATACAGAATCACCGGCCATTTCTTTCCTTCCTCAAGTACGTTTTTTGGCAAGTAGAGAAGGTAGTTCGCTTGAACGGTGCGGGTGACGGTCTTATCGAATTGTTGACCCGACTGACCGGCCGGCGGAGCCTGGCTTTCGGCAGGCAGCCATGTTCCGACGACAGACATTGCCACGAACGCAAGACAAGCTTGGACGATCATGTTTCCTCACTTCAGGCGCATTTCTATCTTACACATTCCTCCATCTGTACCCTATCCCTACACAATGGGCTTAGGTAAACCGGAACGGCTAGAAGGTACCGACCGCCGGGCAGCCAGCTCTTTGATGGTGCCACCGAGCGTCGACACCGCTTCTCGGATTCCCTTCGTGTCTTGTGAGCTGAAGCAAAGCCGTAGATGCTTCCTGCGGTCCGATGTCGTAAGAAAGACCTCTCCCGGCGTGAATGCTACTCCGCGCGCCAGGGCCGTTCGATAGAGCTCACCGAAATCTCCTCGCTCCGGCAGGGTGATCCAGGCGCAGTAACCTCCCCGCGGGGAAGTCCACTGAGTTCCTTCGGGCATAAAGCGAGAGAGTGCATCGAGAAAGACATCTCTCTTCTTTCGGTAAGCAGGGATGACCCGTTTCAAATGCTCTTGAAAAAAACCACGTCGGATGAACTCTGCGAGCGTTCGTTGGAGAAGAGGAGGACCACCAAGTTCACGAACTCTAAGAAGCGACAGAATTCTCTCCTTGAGGGCGACCGGTGGCACTATGTGCCCGACTCTCAATCCCGGCAGCAGGACTTTTGAGAAACTATCGAGATATACCACCATGTCGTCTCGATCCCGAGCTTTCAAGGATTGAGGAGGCGCACCGTCGTAACTCAGAAGACCATAGATGTCATCTTCGATGATCGTCAGGCCGTGCTCGGCCGCCAGTCCCAATAACTGTGCACGACGATCCTCCGACATCGAGACCCCGGTTGGGTTCTGAAAGCTCGGAATGGTGTAGAAGACTCGTGGCCTCTCTCGAAGAAGAACCTTCTCCAAAACGTCTAGGCGGGGGCCATCCTCATCCAACGGCACCCCTACCGGCTCCACACCACAAGACTCCAAAATACCCAGGAATCCCAAGTACGTAGGTTGCTCCACAATGACCTTATCGCCCGGCTCGCAAAGGGCCGCCACCGACAAAGACAATCCTTGGGTTACGCCGGTCGTGATCAAGATATCGTCCGGATTTGCACGAATGTTCTTATCCAAGAGCAACCCAGAGACCATGTGTCTGAGGTCGGGCTCACCTTGGTACGGGCCATAGTGAAACAGGTCGCTTGCGTGGCGCTCCAGGGACCGTAGCAAACCCATAAACCGAGACGTAGGCATGAGACTCGCGTCGGGCTCGGCCATCGCCAGAGAACGAGTGCCAGGCAACTGTTGCAACCGGCTCATGTCCTCCATCATCTGATCGGGTGTCATGGCCGATCCGACAGTGGTCTCGATGGGTGCCGCGGGTGAGGGCAATCCCGTTACGTAGGTCCCCCTCCCTACCGTGGCATCGATCCACCCGGCGGATTTGAGCTCGTTGTAGGCGTTATGCGCGGTGACCCTCGTGACATCGAGATAGTTGGCCAACTCCCGCACAGTCGGAAGTTGACTTCCATTAGGTAAGGAGCCGTCCCGAATTTGGCCAACAACCTGATCGGCTATTTGTCGATAGATCGGTTTCCGATCTTTGGCCTGGCGGTCGATTTGAAGTCTCAGCGTCACGACAGCACCCATCCTCACTGTGAGACAATTTTATGACAGTGTCATATTTAATGATCGGATTTTTACTGTTACAATCCAACCATATCATTAATTGACCTACTTTATACTAGTACAATATGAGCAGAAAAAACCAGACAAATAGAACAATCGACGCCCCGAAGGAGGTGCTATGAAAACGATCGACAAAGCTGATATCGATTTTGCCACTCTTTCCTTTGCCTATCAGAAGACCGACATGAATGTTCGCTACACGTGGCGGGACGGAAAATGGGATGAAGGTATCGAGACCGACTCAGAGATTATCCCGCTTCACATGGCAGCCACAGGTCTTCATTATGGTCAGGAGAGTTTCGAAGGCCTCAAAATCTACGAATCGGAAGACGGGCGTGTGCTCTCGTTCAGAGTTGAGGAGAACGCCAAGCGGATGCAGCGTTCGGCGGAGGCGTTGTCGATGCAGGCCCCTCCAACGGAGCTTTTCGTTGAAGCCGTGGAGCGCGTCGTCAAGGCCAACGCCCGTTTCATTCCTCCCTACGGAAGCGGTGCAACGCTCTACGTGCGCCCGCTCCTTTTTGGGTCGGGGCCTCGGATTGGAGTAGCACCTTCGGATGAATATCTCTTCCTGGTATTCGTGACACCGGTGGGTCCGTATTTCAAACGGGGATTCTCCCCCACCAAACTGGTCGTGGAGCAGGAGTTCGACCGTGCTGCGCCGAACGGAGTGGGAGCCGCCAAGGCGGGAGGCAATTACGCCGCCGGTATGCGGGCGACCGTCAAAGCCAAATCCGCCGGATTCGGCGAAGCGCTCTACCTCGATTCCCGCGAGCACAAGTTCATCGACGAGTTGGGAGCCGCCAACTTCTTTGGCATCACGCGGGACAAGGCCTACGTCACGCCGAAATCGCCGTCGATCTTGCCTTCCATCACCAATATGTCGTTGCGGACAATTGCCGCCGATTTGGGATATCGTGTGGAGGAGCGTCCGGTTCGCCTCGAAGAGCTCAACGACTTCGCAGAGGCGGGTGCTTGCGGAACGGCAGCGGTGATCACCCCGATCGAAAGCATCACGGTGAGGGGTAAAGAGATCGTCTACTTGAAAGACGGTAAGCCAGGCCCCTACTGCACGGAGCTCTATGAGGCGCTCACCGGCATCCAATTCGGTGGCCGCCCGGACCCTTACGGCTGGACCAGGCAAATCGACGTGAAGGAGTAGTCATTCATGGATTTCGGACCTTTTCTCCTGGAGCAATGGTTAGAGAAGTATGAACACTCGACGAAACACAACCTCGCCTGTAGCACAGGACCACCGTGGGCGGCAAAAGAGCTTCTCGAGTTGATGACGGAAGAGGAAAAGGAGCAGCTATTCGCGACTCCCTTGACCTATCGTCCGAGCGGCGGAACGGCGCCCCTCCGTCAAGCTGTCGCGGGGTGGCTAGGGGTAGACGAAGATGACGTTCAGATCGGAACGGGAGCGTCTGAAGCGCTACTGAGTCTCTTCTTCCTCGCCTCGGATTCGGATGTCAATGTCGTCATTCCGACACCGGGCTACCCGGCGTTCTCAGCGTTTCCTACATCCCTGGGGCTGGAAACCCGAACGTACGCCCATCGGCCCGAGGCCGGGTTCCAGCCGGACATCGACGAGATCAAATCTCTGGTCGATGAAAAGACCCGGATTCTTCTCGTCAACACGCCCCACAATCCGACGGGCACGATCCTCGGGCCCGAGGTGCTCCGGGAGCTCCACGATTTCGCGGTGGAAAGAGACGTCCAGTTCGTCGTCGATGAGGTCTACCACCCCATTTACCACGATACTGAGAACGACACGGCGGCAACACTTCCAAAAGCGATCATCTTGGGAGATCTCTCCAAAGCACTCTGCATGGCCGGATTGAGGGTGGGATGGATCATCGATCGAGATCGAAGTCGCTTGGAACAACATCGGAACGCGCGGTCCTACTTCACGATCTCGAATGGAGTCTTCGGTGAAGCACTAGCGGAAGTGGCGGTTCGAAATCGAGACAAGATTTTCAAGAGAGCGCAGGCGACGGCGGAAAGAAACCTCGCGTTCCTCGATTCTTTCTTTAATGAGCAGGAAGAAAGTCTTTCGTGGGTTCGGCCTCAGGGCGGTTTTACGGCCTTCCCTAACCTGACTTCCGGGGAAGACGCCCGCGCGATTTGCCAGCGTGTCGCCGAGCTCGGCGTTCTGCTGGCACCGGGGGACTGCTTCGGCTACCCATCGCACTTCCGCTTGGGCTTCGGCGCGTGCGAAGACGGATTCGCGCACGCTCTCGAGACTTTTTCGGACGTGCTCCGGAAGTCCGGGTAGGGGATCCTGGAAACCGTCTAAGCTGCAAAACGCGGTAGCAGGTTTCGTCGGATCACCGCCTTCCATGTATGTTGGTTGGCGGTGGAACGACCGTGCCTCCTTATGGCTCGTAGCTCATTCGGGGTTGACCTCAGACGATCATACATACCGATGAACTCCCGTGGATCCGTCGTCTGAAGCACGAGTGCATTCCAGCCCGGCACGACGTAATCCTCTCCCGTGCCTCCCGTACAAGCAAGACCACCCACGGCCATCGTCTCCAAACCAACGAGACCGAAGGGCTCATGACCGCTGTTGGCGAGGATTGCGTCGCAACCGCGGAACAAGACGCGGCGGGCCGCAGAATCCAGCGGAAAGCGAAGACTGACGACATCGACCTTGTCTAAGCCTCTGAGACTCTTCAGAAGCCCCTCTGCACCACCGCTGCTGTGGGATCGCTCGATCACGCGAAGCCCGGCACGGATTGCCTTCGTCAGAACCTCCTTCTGGTGTGCTTCAACACCACCTCGTGCAATGAGAAGGGGCTTTTTTCCCTGCCTTCGAAGCTCTGCAGCCGTTTCGACCGCCAACAACCAGCGCTTGTCCGGATCCCAACGGGCTACCTTGCCGAGAACAGTCCGGTCACGAAAAACGCTGCGAAAGGCATGGACTGCAGCGCGTTCCGGCAGCAGTAGGGCATCGTCCGGAATTCCGTTGGGAATGACCAGGGGATCCACACCCAAGCCCCACATTTTGTAGCGCATGTAGCGACTTACGGCAGTCACAATGGCTGCGCTAGACAAACGTTTCCAGTTGATGCGGTCAAAGCCGAAGGTATTGTTCGCATTCCAGAAGATCTGGACACGGCGACGCAGTCCCTTCCGCCGCAACAGCCAATCCAGATGCAGTACGGCATCGACAGTGTGCCACTCCTCCGCAATGATGCAGGCCGGCTCAGGATGTGCTTTCAAATAAGGTACGAGCACCTCGTTCACGAGATAGGGCGGCAAAGAGCGAGAGTAATCGTCTCTCTTCCCCTCTTCTTCTTCATACACACCGGTAGGGTGGTAGGCACTTATCCATTGACACCATCGGTGGAGACGAAGCTCTCCGCTCACTTCATGCCCCGGAAGACTCGGGTCCCCAACGAACCACAAATGCGTTTCGTAGCCAAGAGCTACCAGAGCCTGGCTGAGACCGGTGACTCGACTCGCAATCCCACCCGCCCGCGAGTAGGTGTCAGGGCCTTCAAAGGAAAGGATATGCAATTGCATCGTTTTTCTCCGCGCAATCCAAGTCCTCGTCGTATGCGCAGTGTTGCGCGAACGTCAACGAGGACGACCCAACCTCGCCGGCCACAAACGGCCTGAACGCAACCGATTACGTCAGGCAGAGAAACTATTACTCTATTAACCGCTTCAGGATCGGACTCAGAGTTTAGTTCGGAACTATTTATGCAGCGTTAACGGGTTATTAAAAGACTCGGAACGGGAGGTGGAACGGTCGCTCGAACGTTTGACTGGGCGCCTCAAAAGACACCATTGCTGTCCATTTTTTGGACTGAGTGTCGCTCTATTCGCTGTCGTCGCTGAGTTAATGAATGTTACCACTACGGCCGTTGGTTGTCGAATCGAATGGGTACACGAAGGTTATGTTGTTGACCTCTTCAGTCCAAGATGAGTCGGCGGATAGGATCAAAGGGATCGAGCAGTTCACATATCGCGGTATGTGTTCTTAAGCCCGGATTCCGGATCGAGGTCGGCTCTGCCAATCGATTTCGACTCGATACCTTTCCCGCTTTCATAAATGACGATTTCCGCCCCCACAAAATCGACTTTTCCGTTTTCTTCCCGCAGGAGCCACCCGCCCGTATTACAGAGTTGGACCACTCCACCGTTGACCTGTGTCATGAGCTCATCCGAGTTCCAGGAAATGGGTTGGTGAGTATGTCCGAAGATCACACGGGTTGGCAGCGGGATGTCGAGATTGTGTTCTTTATGAAGCCTTTGCACCTCATTCAAACTCGTATGGTAGTAGGAGCAAAACCTCTCACGAACCGATGGGCGTTTGAGGAATTGTTTGCTGTACCTCGCCTGCTCCATACCAGCGATATGATTTAGAAACCGCCAGGTGAGTAATCGAATCGCATAGGAACGGACCAGCTTGGCGAACCACGATAGTTTCGAGGATTCTTGGAGATTGGTGTCCAACCGGTCGATGTATTTTCGGAGCCTGCTCGTTTTTCCGGCCTCGATTTCCTTTTGTACCTTCCTCAACAGTTGAGTCAACGGCTGAGCTTGTCCAATCCCCGTACAGGCGAGTTGGTTCAGCGGCAGATTGATCCCGACCATCTCTCTCAAGTTCATCTCACCGTCTGTCTCGAGTTTTAGATCGTCTTCGGCAAGCAGCATGGCCCATTCAGCGGCAAAAGACCAGTAAGACTCAAAGTAGTGCCCGTGCGTGAGGAGAGTACAATCCCCTTCATCGGTAATGAGATAGACGTTGGGATATGCAAAGTTGAAGGTCAGCTTCTCTCCTTCGTCGCGCTTCGTACGGGTAATGTGATCGAGGAAGAGGTTTCCATAAGACGCGTGGTCTTCGTGCCACTCGGGACGAGGCGGTACGTCGGGAAGCACGAACTTTGCTTCAGCGTCGCCGCGTCGATCATCAATGACGCCCGGGACCGAACGCCGGAAAGCACGTGGTAACTGGCCCTGTTTGAGCTGATTGATGACATTGACCTGATGCTCAACGGCGTGCCAAATGTCGAAGTCGTGGTTACCCGGAACGTAAATGAGCTCCCGCGCAACGTCGTCTTGCTGTACCTGTCTAAAAAAGACTCTGGCATGCCTGTATGCGCGTTGATAGCTAGCGACAGAGAAATCGATGATATCTCCAAGCAATACCAAATAGTCCACCTTGCCTACAGCCTCCTTCATGGCATTGTAGGCGGGGCCGATTCTTGGTGAATCTCCGTCTTGCCCGGAAGTCACGAGCGTACAATGATCGTCTCCAAAGTGGGTATCTGAGATCACCGCCACACGCATCGGTTCATCTCCAACAAACGATTCTCAATCCCAACCCAATTTGCCCCAATCTAGTGGCTATAGTTTTAGCACATAATGAAGGCTGTGTTTAAGGGGGTCAAAACAACATACCAGATTTTGAAAGCTGTACGAAGCTAACCGATTGCCGTATCCTTACTTGTTGGGCGCGAGGACCAGAGCAGCCCATTCGAAAATGGAGACAACGCCACCGGAGGGTACGATGCGAATTCTCTACGGAGTCGTCGGAGAAGGAATGGGGCATGCGACACGTAGCGCGGTCATTCTGCATCATTTGCTCGAGCGAGGACACGATGTGCGTGTGGTTGTCTCTGGACGGGCCCACGACTTTCTCTCCGACAAGCTGAAATCGTACGAACGTGTCACGATCGAAGAAATCCACGGTCTCACGCTGCGTTACTTCGGCAACCGACTCCGCCGTAGCGAAAGCCTGTATGGAAATCTTGTTGGCGCTCCAAAAGGCATTCGAAAAAACATCAAGGTCTATCGCAAAGTGGCTGAGGACGGATTCGAGCCCCAGCTCGTCATTAGCGATTTCGAATCCTGGGCCGCCCTGTACGGCCTCAAGCATCGTCTACCCGTGATCAGCATCGACAACATCCAAATCATCAATCGCTGCCGACATGACAAATCCATCACTAAGGGCCTCGATTTCCGTCTCGCGAGGGGCGCCGTTAAGATGAAGGTACCTGGCGCCTACCACTATCTGATCTCGAGCTTCTTTTTCCCGCCAGTAAGGAGAAAGCGTACCACGCTCGTGCCTCCAATTCTGCGGCCCGAAGTCATCAAAGCCAAGCGTGAGCCCAAAGACCACGTACTCGTATACTTGCGGACGTTGACCAGCAAGAAGCTGAGGTCCTTGTTAAAGAAGCTGCCCTATTCCTTCCGTGTCTATGGCATCCAAAACGGCGTGAGCGAAGGCAACGTCACACATCGCCCCTTTTCGGAGAGTGGCTTTCTGGATGACCTACGAACCGCCCGAGCAGTCATTGCCGGAGGAGGTTTCTCACTGATGAGCGAAGCCGTCAGCTTGCATGTCCCCATACTGTCCATTCCCATCGAGCATCAATTCG
>JAUVQL010000192.1 GCA_030598165.1 Acidobacteriota bacterium
AGAGAGGCTTTCTGTTCTCGAAAAGACTGGAAAGTGTGGGGGGATTGATCCGTTGAGCGAGGCGAAAAAGCTCTTGTCCGAGCTCACCGGGGTGGCGACGCAGGGCCCATTCGATACGTCGTCGCGCTCCAAGGATGTTGACAGCGAGAGGAAAAGGACTTCCTTTGACGCGCTCGAAGAGGAGTGCCGGGCCCTCATCGCGAACGACACGGCATACGATTTCGGTGATTTCGTGTTCAGGATCGACCTCGATTGGAATGCGCCGAAGATCACCTCGGCGCTCCAGGTCGTCTAGAAAACTCCGGAGATTCGTGAAGCTCACTCGAGCTCCTCAGATCTCCAGCCTCCTTTGACGGGCACACCCAAGATGGGGAGCAGTTTGTCAATGAAACCGCTGACGACCTCGTCCATCGAGGCCGGATGTTTGTAGTATGGAGGGGAGATAGGCATGATCACCACACCTTCTCGGGACAGCTTGAGTGCGTTTTCGAGCGCAAAAGTCGACAGTGGTGTTTCTCGTATAGCCACTACCATTTTGATGCGCTCCTTGAGTGCGACCTGTGCGGCGCGGGTAATGAGAGTGTCGGTGATTCCGTTGGCGATCTTGCCCAGAGTCGACAAGCTGCACGGGATGAGAATAAGGGCATCATAGCGATTCGAGCCCGAGGAAAACGGTGCCGCCAGATCGTCGTCGGGAAAGGTCTTTTTGACGAAGGGCGAGAGCTCTTCGACATCCATCCCGACTTCTTCTCGCAGGACTTCTCGGCCCCATTTGGATACGACTAAGAATTTGTCCCCAGGACAAAGCTTCAAGAACGAAACGCCGTAAATTGCTCCAGAGGCGCCGGTTATTCCGATCAAAAATCTCATGCAAGCCTACAATAAATGGGCAGTCCTGAGACCAGTGTACACGAGAGCAAGAACCACGAAGCCCAGAACAGCATTGATCTTGAAAAAAGCCAACTCGACGTCTTCTGCCTTACGATGCTCGAGATGGAGAAGAGCACCGGAAGCCAAGAGCAGAAGACCAGCCACTAGACCCTCGAGCTGCATCCAGTAGAGTATTCCTAGACAAACGAATGCAGCGATGTGGAATACCATCGAAATGACGAGCGCCCTTCGTCGTCCCAAGCAGGATGGCAGAGAGTAAAGCCCGTGACGACGATCGTAGTCTTCATCGAGAGTCGAGTAGATGATGTCGAATCCGGAGACCCAAAAAAACGTGAAAGCGGTCAAGGCGATGATGGGACCCATATCCTGGAAGCGGAGCGAGACCGCGTACCAAGCTCCTAATGGTGCCATGGAAAGACCGAGCCCGACACCAAGATGTGCCCACATCGTGACGCGCTTGAGCATAGGGTAGATGCCGAAAACGGCCAAAGGTATAGGGGCGAGCCACAAGCATCGAGGCGAAATCAGGTAGGCAGCAGCCACGTAAAATGCTGTGCCGAATAGGGTTACAAGCCAGGCCTCGCGGCGGTTCATGGCCCCCCGAGCGAGCTCCCTCGAAGCGGTGCGGGGATTGTCACGATCGAAGCGGTGATCGATAATCCGGTTCAACGCAAGTGCCGCGATACGAGCGCCTGTTCCGGCGACCAAAATGAGTGCGAGCGTGCGAAACGTGAGCGGATACTGACGTGCAAGCAGTGCCCCACTCAATAGGAGAGGAAAGGAGAAAAGGGTGTGCTCGATCTTGACGAAGCGGGCGTATGTGGGAATGCGTTTCATCATTTTTTTGCTTTTCAAAGAAGCGTCATTGTATTAAAAACACCTTTGACACTTCAATGAAAGGGCGCTTACAATGCTTGAACGAAAAGGAACCCATCGGTGATGACCGATTTCCATGGCAAGGTTGTGTGGATCACTGGTGGGGCGAGAGGTCTCGGTCGTGCACTTTCCCTTGGATTCGCAGGAGAGGGCGCTGACATCGCCTTCAGCTTTCATCACTCCATCCATGAAGCTCAGCAAACCGAATCCGATGTTCGCGCTATTGGTGTGCGGTGTGCGTCCGTAAGGGCAGACCTCCTTCGAGTGAAGGACATTCAATCAGCGGCGAAGGAGATCGACGAGACATTGGGCCGGATCGACATCTTGATCAATAACGCCGGTGTCTTCGAACGTACGCCCATTGAGGAAATGAAGGAAAGTCAATTCGACGAGATGCTGGGAGTCAATCTAAAGGCGACTTTTTTCACGAGCCAAGAAGTTGCCCGCGGTATGAAACTCCGGGGCGAAGGCTCTATCCTCAATATCTCATCCGTTGGTGGTTTGGTCCCGTGGAGTGGTTACCCTTTGTACTGCGCGTCCAAAGCGGCCGTCCAAATGGCGACTCGGTCCTTGGCATTGGCCTTGGCTCCACGGATTCGTGTGAATAGTATTGCACCCGGGATTTTAAGCGTCCCGGCGAACATGAAAACCGAGGAGGTGGCCCGACTCAAAGATTCTATCCCGTTGGGCGAGTTCGGTCGTTTCGGCGATGTTGTCGATGCGGCTTTGTTTTTAACCAAACAAGGACGTTACATCACTGGTGAAACCTTGGTTGTCGATGGAGGTAGGCAGCTCAAATGAAAAAGAAAAAGAAGATATCTGTCAAAAAGAGAGCCAAAAAGGTCGCTCGAAAGGTGAGACGCGCCGCCAAGAAGGTGGCCCGCAAGGCCAAGAAGAAGGTTGCCAAGAAGAGAAGGGCCGTCAAGAAGAAAGTTGCTAAAAGGAAAAAGGCCACCAAAAAGAAGGTAGTCAGAAAGAAAAAGGCCGCGAAGAAAAAAGTCGCCCGAAGAAAAAAGGCTGCCAAGAAAAAGGTGACCAAGAAGAAGGCTACTAAAAAGAAGGTTGCCAGGAAGAAAAAAGCGACCAAGAAGAAGGCCACAAAGAAGAAAAAGGCCGTCAAAAAGAAAGTCGCCAAGAAGAAGAAAGCTACTAAGAAGAAAGTAGCAAAAAGGGCCAAACCCAAGAAGAAAGCGGCTCCTCCTCCAAAACCTGAGGTGCCCGAAGTGGTTGCGCCTGTGAGTCCGTGGACCACCCCTGAGCCTTCACCGGCGCCCGACCAGGGTTGGGGTGTGACCCGCGAGCCGGATGAGCCGAGAGTTGGGGACAGCCCGGATGATGATGATGACGTGGGTCCGGACCGGTCCGGCGGCGGAGGTTTCGGAGGCTTTGGCTCCGGCACCTAATCGAGGTGACAGTTAGCCCTGTTCTTTCGTTGGTGATGACTGAAAGGCTAGGGATAGCATCGGACGGTGGGGAGCCTTCTTCTTGGAGGCTCCCTACCGGAAGTTTGATACACCTCGAGAGATCGCGGGTTCTGTCTTCTGCCGTCCAAGCACGTGCTAGAAAGTCAGTAGTTGCTTGCTCGGGGGGCTGGCAGTCGGGAAAGCCAGAGCGTGGAGTGGCACCTGAGCTCACTCTTCGAGGCTGAATTTCCCTCCCTCGGCAAAATACTTCATATCGCAAGTCGGACAACGGACGAACTCGCGGTTACCGTCACTGGCAATCAGCCCTCTGACGTCTTCGGCTTCAATGGGCTGACCACAAACGCAATAGAGAACGCCTTCATCGATAAACACATCGTCTTCAGCTTCGAGCTCTTCGCTCATTTGCACATCTCCCGTGTTTGTCGTTAAGGAACCTTAAAAAATTATAACATGCGTTTCGACGGGCAGATCGTAGTCTCGTTGCACAAAGACATGATAATATGGGCGGGTTTGAGCGAGGTGCGGGATCCGGGAGGCGCCCGGCAGTTCTCGAGTCGCCAATAGGTGCTGAGA
>JAUVQL010000135.1 GCA_030598165.1 Acidobacteriota bacterium
CTCTTCATCACGCAGGATTTCATTGCGTTCTGTGGAAGTGAGGAGAAAGGTGTAAAAGGACCAAGGAGGAAGTAGAGCACCTTACTGACTGCCCGCCTTCGCTTCTTGTGAATGCATGCTAGCTTCGGCGGGTCCGCCGTCTCGTCCGCCGTAGCTTTAGCGAAGGCGGAAGCCTTGGCGAAGGCGGACTGACTGCTGACTGCTCGCTTCCTTTTCAAGGATACGCTTCACTTCTCCCGCCAGGAAGGTGGACCCCGCCACCACAACCTCGCCCTCTTCCCCGGCAAGTTCCCGCGCACGAGAGAGGGCCCGTTCCGTAGGCTCGATGGATTCAGCAGGCAGGCCGCTCTCGGCGGCCCATACGACCAACGATTGAGGATCCTTCGCCCTCCTATTGGGGGGCCTCGTCGCAACCATGACTCGGACATGTGGCAGTAAGGGCTCGAGGATTCCGGGAATCGACTTGTCATCCATGAGTGCAAAAAGGAGCACTCGACGCTGACGCGGCTGTGACGCCAAGTATCGCGCCAACGCGGAAGCACCGAGTGGATTGTGCGCCGAGTCGATGAGCAGTGTCGGCCGACCAATGACCTTTTCGAGCCTTGCCTCCCATCGGGTGGCAGCCACCCCCGACCGAACGGCCTCCTCGGAAACGGTCAAGCCGACGCCCGATGAAACCTCGGCTGTCCGCACGGCAACGACCAAGTTCTCTACTTGGTGCATACCCAACAGCGGGAGAAGGAGCTCTCCATAAACTGCGACAGGTGTTGCCAGGCGCACCTTTTGTTTTCCGTCGACCGTCTCGGCCTCCACTTTGGTTTCTCTCTCCGTTTCGAACAATGGGGAGCCTTGGCGATCGGCCTCCGCGCGAACGACTTCGAGCACCTCCTGCCCCAAGAAACCCGCCACCACTGGACACCCCGGTTTAATCGTCGCTGCCTTCTCCGAAGCTATGGCGACTAGCGTGTCCCCGAGGTAGCGCTCGTGGTCGAGCCCGACTCGAGTGATAACGGTTATGCTGGCGGGAACGATGTTCGTTGCATCCCACCTTCCACCCATCCCGACTTCGAAAATCGCAACTTCGACTTCCCTTCGCCGGAAGAACTCGAACGCGCAAGCCGTCGTGACTTCAAAGAAGGTCGGTTCGGTTAGCAACACTTCCTGCTTCCGAAGACGCGCGGTAGCACCCTGGACCGTTTCTACGACCGATGCGAGCTCTTCAGCAGAGATGAGCTCTCCCGCAACCATCATCCGTTCTTCCAATCGGATGAGGTGGGGCGACGTGTAACGGCCGGTGCGATATCCGGCGGATCGTAGGATCGACTCGAGAAGGGCGGCTGTGGATCCTTTGCCATTGGTGCCGGCGACGAGGATGGATTGGTAACTGCGCTCGGGGTGCCCGAGCTCCTGGGCGAGGCCCGTGATGTTCTCCAGTCCAAACTTGATGCCAAGCCTCTCGAGGCTCAGAAGGTAGGCAATCGCCTCGGCATAGTTCATGGTGAAGGACCAGTCCGCTCTTTCATCGACCCCGCACCAGCGAGATCTCGGCTGAACCTGGAAGAGACTTTCCAAAACGGCTGGAGTGGAGTCCGAAAGAGGCCGGCAAGCATGGATGTCAGGAGTCGTTATCTTCTTCCTGACGTGGCGGTTCCTCGACAAAGAACTTCAGGACCTTGCCCAACGTTTCCTTCATGCTCGCTCGTTCCAAAATCATGTCGAGCAGTCCGTGATTCATGAGGTGCTCGGAACGCTGGAATCCGGGAGGTACCGGCTGGCGAATCGTTTGCTCGATGACCCGCGGCCCCGCAAAACCAATGAGGGCCTTGGGCTCAGCCACGTTCAAGTCGCCCAACATGGCAAAGCTGGCCGTGACGCCACCGGTCGTAGGATCAGTGAGCACGGAAATGTAAGGGAGGCGGGCGTCATCGAGTCGTGCCAAAGCGGCGCTGATTTTCGCCATCTGCATCAGAGAGATGGCTCCCTCCTGCATCCGCGCCCCGCCGGAACGAGAGATGATGACTACAGGAGTACGTTCTTTGATGGCCAGTTCGATGGCGCGGGTGATCATTTCACCGACCACGACGCCCATGCTACCTCCGATGAAACTGTACTCCATGACCACCAAGATGACCGGAATCCCGCAGATCGAGCCGCGGGCTGAAAGGGCAGCATCATTGAGCCCTGACACTTTCTTGCTTCTAACGAGGCGATCCCCGTAGCGCTTGGTGTCTTTGAATTTCAGTGGATCATTCGAACGAAGGTTCTCGTCGAGTGGTTCGTAGAGGCCTCCATCGAGGAGCAACGCCGCTCTTTCAGCCGACGTCAAGCCGAAATGATAGTTACACTTTGGGCAAACGCTCAGGTTACGGATGACCTCTTTCCGGTAAAGGGTTTCCCCGCACTCTTTGCACTTGAGCCACAATCCCTTCGGGACCCGGCTCTTTTCGTCCGGGGGCGCTAGCGGCGTTCTTTCTTTCTTGAACCAGCTCATGGCGACAAACTAGAGATGCTAACAACTGGTGAGGGCGTCGTCAATAGCAGCAGAGGTCGTCGCAAGCCACCAAACCAGGCTTTCCTTTTGCTTTCAACAACTTAAGGGGCCAATCCCAAATACTTGGTGGGTGGGGGTGGCTAGGTGTGAATTCCCGAGTTCAGAGGATGCTGAATTATTGCGTCTGATTACCGGGGGCTTCTTCATCCGCAGTATCTTGCTCCGTCGGAATCCCCAACATAGCACAGGCGGCATCGTACATTTGCACGGCTGCTTTTCTCTTTTCCTGGAGCATTGAGAGCCGCTCCCTGACCGCGGCGAGCTCTTCCTCGATCTTCTGGTCAATCTCCTGCAATTGTCGCTGCGCTACTTCCAGCGTCTGCTGATAAATCCGCGTTTCCTCTTCCGTAAGGGGCATCGTCACCTCGTTGGAGCTACCATCCGAAGACCGTGATTTTCATTATTCATCGCTAGGATTTCCTAATATTCAAAATGGCTTCGCAAGAACCGAGCCAAATCAGCAGAGCCTACTGCCGCTCGGCGTCGGAGGTAGGTGTCGAGATGGATGAGCATCTCAGACGCGTCTGGATAACGCTCTTCCGGATCCCTCCGAAGCGCCCTGGTCACAACCGCCTCCAGCTCAATGGGCACAGCCGGATTCAGTGTCGAGGGCGGAATGACTCGAGCCTCGCGCACTCTTTCCAGAATACTCATCTCTGAGTCTCCGGTGAACAAAGTCCTGCCCGTCAACATCTCGAAGAGCACTACACCCAGCGAGAATATGTCCGAGCGGTTGTCAATGGCGCGGCCCCAAGCCTGCTCGGGGGACATGTACAAAAGCTTGCCCCGAAGCGATCCGCTGTCCGTATGCGACGCTTTGATCGCGGCCTTTGCGATACCGAAATCCACGAGCTTGACCTCCCCTTCTTTGGAGATCAGGATGTTCTGTGGGCTCACGTCGCGGTGAACGATACGAAGAGGTTTCCCCTCCGCATCACACTGACGATGAGCATATTCGAGCGCGCTGCCGACTTTGCTGGCAATGAGAGCAGCTAGATCGACATCGGGGATGGTTCCTTTCTCACGCACCCGAGTTAGAATCGTTCTGAGATCCATTCCATCGATAAATTCCATGGCGATGAAATAGGAGTCATCGATCTTGCCCAATTCGAAGATCTGCACGATATTCGGATGTGACAAGCCGGCGACCATCTTGGCCTCGATGATGAACATCTCGACGAAACCTTTATTGGTCGAAAGGTGCGGCAAGATTCGTTTCACGGCAACGATCTTCTCGAAGCCTTCGACGCCTACCCGTTTGGCCTGGAAAACCTCTGCCATGCCACCCATGGCGATTCGATCGAGCAAGAGGTACTCACCGAAGACGTCCGCTCCCCCGGGCCCATCTTCCGACCCGTCCCCCATCTTCTCGATGGCGCGGTTCAGTTTTTCGTCCTGAAGAAGAGTGGAGTAGGCCAGATCGATCAGAGAATAGTCGCCGTTGGAATCGCTAGGGGTGTAATCACCCGGTACCGTGTCAGAGCGAATTTTCTCCCTCTTGACTTCAGGTTGAGAGGGCTCCTTTGGAGCTTCGGTATCTTCTGTGGCCTTCGGTTCGCTCTCGGCTATCTCCGGGGTGTCCACCTTCTTGGCGCTTGAAGAAGCTTCGGTCTCTTGCTCGTCCTCGCTGTAGGCCTCGATGATGTCTCCAAAGAGGTCATTTGATGTGAGAAGCTCGTCCTTGTCCTTCGAGCCCGCCTTTCGAATCCTTTTCTTAATCTTATCGGCGGGGACGTTGAGTATCTTCTCGTAGGATGCCCCTCCTGAAAGGGGACTCTTGTTCTTGTCCTGTGGCATGAGAGCGGCCGCCTCCAACTGCCGGGTATGATCCAATTTATGCAGTATATGGGCGCATCACCTTGCGGTCAAAACTCAGGAGCAGTAACTAGTTACGGTCCGAGCAACTCAACTGCACTAAGGGCCCGCGCTCTTTAGCCCCCCCGAACTAGTGCACGGCCTGAGAGAGTTCGTCGGTCTCTACAGGTTTCCCAAGCTCCTCCGAAGTGAGTCCGTA
>JAUVQL010000087.1 GCA_030598165.1 Acidobacteriota bacterium
AATCCTCCTTGATAATGCTCTCCAGGATCGTTCGGACGCTATCCAGTTTGAGGTTCATGATTTTCTTTACCGACTCGGTCTCCTGGGTTTTCACTGCGCCGCCACTCGTCATGAGTAATAAAAGGCCGGAGATAAAAGTAACCTGCCACATGCGTAGTCTCCTAATGAGTCCGATGGCTCGCTTGCATCTAGGAGCGTGGAATATTGCCACGAGCACCTTGCTCGTGGTCTGGAGTCTCTATTCTAGATCCGCGGCGCCAAAAAACAGAATCCGGCCAGCCGACTCGGAGTCTAGAATTATGGTATCTTCGCCGCCATGAGAGCTCTGCTATTCTTGCTTCTATTGTTCCAGCCCACTCTCGAACGAACGTTACTCGAAGTCGAGGACGCGAGAGCCGAGGACGCGCGAGCGCTCGTGGATGCGCTCTCGAATCCTGAGCCTCGAATCCAACGCATCGCCGTTCGTGCTCTAGGACGTTTAGAACGACCTCAATGGGCCGATGCCATCTTGCCTCTAATTGGCGCGGATGATCCGGGGCTTCGAATGGCGGCGGTGAATGCCCTTGGGCAAATGCAGGCTAGCGTCGACCTCGTGACCTTTCTAGAGAACGAAAAAGATGGCGCGGTTCGGGGCGTAATCTATGAAACGATGGGCCGACTAGCTGGAGAAGATGAACAACGTTTAGTGGCCGGACTAGGTGATGCCGATCGCGAAGCGCGGATCGGCGCGGCGAAGGGCCTCTATTTCTATTTTCGAGCAAAGGGACTAAGACCGAGCGAGGATACCCTTTCGGCTCTAAGGAAAATTCTTCGGTCAGAGAACGCGGCGACACTCCTCGAGCTCGTGCTTCTCACCCTGAATGAAGCAAAAGATTCCCACGTCGAAACGCTCTCTTCGGTTCTCGAGCATTCCGATCCGCAAGTTCGGCGTCTCGCCGTTATGGGGCTCGAAACCTACAAGGATGATCCGTCCCATATGGTCCGATACGAGGCTCTCAAAGTTGCCGCGACTTGTGAACGTGCCACGGCTTCACTTGGTGACCGGAGCGATCATGTGGTCTTGCTCGCGATCGACAAAATGGGAGATCTTGAGTGCTCCTCCGAGAGATTGGAAAAGTTGGTTTCGGAAAGCAAGGGATGGCGACGAGCATCGCGAGCACTCGTGTCTCTGGCCAAAGTGGACCCGAGCTCAGCCCGTGAGCATCTTCAGCGATTCGTCGACCATGAGACCTGGCAAGCACGAACCTACGCCGCGCGCGCGGCCAAGATCATGGGCGACCGAGATGCACTGAAGCGTCTCGTCCGGGACCCCCATCCGAATGTCATTGCTGCCGCACTCGTTGATCCGAAAGACGGTGTTCGAGCTCTCGAGAGTGGCGACTACGGTTTATTGATGAATGCGACAGGTGTCCTCGAAGGATGGTCTGATGGAGCATCGGCGGTCCACGATCTTCTCGACGCCCTCGAGCGTGTGACTGCGGAGGGGCGTGCGACATCCCGTGATCCTCGTCGTCGGTTACTTACTCGGCTCCGGGAGTTTGGTGACGAAGAAATGGTTCCCAGACTGCGGCCACTTCTGCCCGATTTCGATCCTGTCATCGCTCGACTCGCGGCCGAGATCATTTCGGAAAAAAGCGGGACACCCGCAACGGCCGTCACGAAGCGGCTAGAAACGAAACCCCCGCCACCTCAATCGTTTATCGATGGGCTCAAAGGAGCGCGGGCACGGATAAGCATGAGGGAATCCGGACCATTCGTCTTCGAGCTCCTTGCCGAAGAAGCACCGGTTACAGTTGCCACCTTTGCCCGGCTGGCGGAGGAGGGGTACTACAACGGATTGACGTTTCACCGGATTGCCCCAAATTTTGTTCTCCAAGGAGGAAGTCCCGGTGCCAACGAGTTCATGGGAACACCCGGCTACATTCGCGACGAGTTGGGCCTTGTCTCTCACGAACGAGGAACCCTCGGCATCTCCACACGAGGCCGAGACACCGGCGACAGTCAGATCTTCATCAATCTCGTCGATAACTACCGCCTCGATCACGACTACACCGTGTTTGCCCGAATCGTCGAAGGGATAGACAACGTGGATCGAATCCAGGAAGGTGACGTGATGGAGGCCGTGGTAATCCAGCGACAGTAGTCAAGCAATTGTAAAGGTGACAGTCACCGGTTATCTCCTAGACAGGTAAGGAGATACAGTGGTGACTGTCACCATAGCAATGCGGCATGAGGCTTGCAGGATTGAAGTGGCCCCAACTTTTCAGACTAGGTGGGGTAGCTCTAATCTATTGCCTAACAGGGAGTTGTGTGCGGCAATTTGTTTGAGAGCCTGAGTGCCCGTGGGGAACTCACCACACGGCAATGTAAGACAGGTTGGGGACAAACGGAGCGACTCCGATGAAACAGAAACCGCGAGTTCTCGTCATAGACCATGATCCGAAGGATCGGGCAGCTTGCCTCGCTCTCTTGGAGCAGGGAGCAGGTGACGCGATTGAAATTCTGGATACGGGATCGGCGGATCAGGGGATTGCGCTTTGCCAAGAGGAACCGCCGGATTGCGTTCTTCTGGGCCAAACTTCGGAATCCGACGGCCTCGAGATACTGGATAAGCTCGTGGTCGACATGTCGACCGCCCAAGTTCCCATCATCGTTCTCATGAGCGGTAGCGATGAATCTACCGCACTCACTCAATTGAAGCATGGTGCGCAAGATTGCTTGGTCAGAGTGGGGCTCAGCCCAAGCACTTTGTATCGGTCGGTTCGAAATGCTATAGAGACCGCCTCCATGCGGCGGACCATCCGGACGCAACGGGAGGAGCTCGACCGAACGAATCGTGAGCTTAAACAATCTTCCCAGTTCGATCCGGTGACGGATCTCCCCAATCGCGACCTGTTCAAAGACCGCCTCGCCCGCGCATTGGCTCGTGACCGAATGAAAAAGACGACAGGAGTCATGTTCATCGGCATGGACGATTTCAAAGCCGTCAACAGCTCTCTCGGGCATGAAGCCGGCGATGAACTGCTGCGAGTTGTCGCCAAGCGTTTGCGGCACTGTATTCGGAACGTCGACACGATAGCGAGGTGGGGCACCGACGAGTTTGGCATCATGCTGGAAGACATGCATAGGGCGGAAGACGCGGTCCTAGTGGCGGAACGAGCCTTGTACTCACTTTCCCGGCCATTCACTTTGAGCGAGCACGAGTTGTCTCTCACTGCAAGCATTGGGATTGCCATTCATCCCAGCGACGGCAAGGACATCGAGACGCTGCTCAAAAACGCCGATACCGCCATGTATCGAGCGAAAACCTCCAAGCGAAATAGCTACCGATTGTACTCTTCGCACATGGATGAGAACCTGTCGGCCCGACTAGACCTCGAGAATCGCCTGCGGCTCGCATTGAAAAGAGATGAGTTCGAGCTTCATTACCAACCGCAGTTGGACATCGCAACCGGTCGTGTCGTAGCTCTGGAGGCTCTCATCCGCTGGCGTGATGGTGAAGGGGGCCTTCGTTCTCCAGCGGAGTTTATTCCCATTCTCGAGGAAACGGGTCTCATCATTCCGGTAGGAGAATGGGTGCTTCGAAAGGCTTGCACTCAAAATCGAGCTTGGCAATATGCGGGGATGTCGGACATCCGCGTGGCGGTCAATTTGTCGGCGAAGCAGTTTCGACAGAGACACTTTGCAGAGAATGTCCAGCGGATTCTCAAACAAACGGGACTAGCGCCGAGCGCGTTGGAACTGGAGTTGACCGAGAGTTTGCTCATGGGAGACGAGCATGCGGCTAAGGAGATCCTTACGGAACTGAAAGCGCTGGGTTTAGGTATCGCCATGGATGATTTTGGAACGGGTTACTCCTCCTTGGCGTACCTCAAAGATTTTCCCGTAGACTCCTTGAAGATCGACCGTGCTTTCATTCGGGACATTTGCCAAGAGCCTGAAGACCGCGCCATTTTCTCCGCTATCATCGACCTTGGACGGGCTTTGAACCTCAAGGTGATCGCGGAAGGAGTGGAGACTCTCGAACAAGTCGATCTACTGCAGAAGCACGGCTGTAACCTCATTCAGGGCTTCCTCTATGCACGGCCAATGGCCGCTGACGACGTTTGGAGATGGCTCACTCAAGAAAGCGAAAAGAAACTGCTGGACATCCAGACCTCAGTTGCAAAATGTAGTTAGGAGCACCTCGTGCAGAATCAAGTTGCTACCCAGACGGACGGCACTCAGATGTTACTGTTGACCACGGAGCAACAGGTCCACGCTTACGATCTCACTCTTAGGTTGCGCATCGCCCTTGGGCGACATGATTCCAACGATCTTCAACTCGTTTCTCGCACGGTCTCGAACTTCCATGCCGAAGTGATCCATGAAGAAGGACGGCTCCTGGTGCGGGACCTCGGGAGCACGAACGGAACCTACGTCAATGACAAGGCGATTCGTGAGGAGCAACTGCAACCCGGGGATCGCATTCGTATCGGAAACCACGTTCTGACAGTCCACCTCGAACAACGCGATGGCAAAAAGGAAGGATTTTTCCGCTTTCGACGACACCCCGACTACTTCGATGTCGGGGTCAGCGGGAATATCATTTCCATGCGGGCAGGAATGCAAGGGGCGGTCCAAACTCTTCGAGTCGCGGATCCACATGATCTTTCCCTACCCGACCTTCTGAAGATACTTACGTCAGCTCCAGGTTCCATCGCCTTGGCTCTAAGAAAGGGACAGGAGGAAGGTCACATCTACATCCGAAAAGACAAGATCGTGCACGCGAAATACGGTGTGGCCCAAGGAGAAAAGGCACTCTATCGTTTCTTCGGGTGGCAAAAGGCGGTATACGAGATACAAGAGTTTCCGGCATCGCCTGCAGTGCCGCGGACCATCGCACTGCCTGCTGACACGCTCATTGTCGAAGGTATGAAGCAAATCGAGGACCTGGCCAAACTCATCACGCAGCTTCCTCCTCTCGAGGTCCCGTTACTCCTCAAGGAAGACTGCTCTTTACCAGTGAGCGCACACTCTTCTGCTGAAATCGGTATCTACCAGGACATCATCCGTCACGAAACGATCGCCAAGGTTCTCGAGGAAACCACCATGACCGATTGCCGAGCCTTGCGCCTCATCCACGCCCTCATTCGCAAAGGCGTGTTCGCAGTTTCAGAGGTTTCGGACTATTCGCTCGAGGACACTATCGTCTACCGCCCGAAAAACATTTAGTGCTCTAGCTCCCGCCTTGGGTTTCGCGAATAAGGCGGCAATCCCACCAAAGAGCATCCCGATGACAGCGGTGAAGCAAATCCAAACGGTGAGCTGAGGGAGTAGCCCAATCAATGCCCACGTGGAGAACCCGCCCATGCCTTCCGGG
>JAUVQL010000199.1 GCA_030598165.1 Acidobacteriota bacterium
AATTCGGCGAGCTAGGGCAATATCGGGTTGTCGCACTCTGGGATCGTCGACTGGGAGAGGTTTGTAATCGATGTCGCTTTTGGAATCGGTCAGCCGTTTGATGGTCTCGGCAAGCTGCAAAATGGTCATTTCCCTTGGATTACCGATGTTGACGGGTAGGTTGTAGTCGGATACGAGCAGACTGCAAATGCCCTTGACCAAGTCGCTGATGTAGCAAAAACTCCGAGTCTGCTTACCGTTGCCGAACACCGTCATGGGCTCGTTTTGCAGTGCCTGGCTGATGAAGGCGGGTATGGCTCGGCCGTCACGAACCCTCATGCGTGGGCCAAAGGTGTTGAAGATCCTTACGATCTTCACATTAATGCCGTGATAACGGTGGTAGGCGACCGCCATAGCTTCAGCAAATCGCTTGGCCTCGTCATAAACTCCGCGGGGGCCGATGGGATTGACATTTCCCCAGTAGTCTTCCTTTTGGGGGTGGGTCAACGGATCGCCATAGACTTCTGAAGTCGAGGCGAGAAGAAAGGTCGCACCCTTAGCTCGAGCGAGACCTAGCGTCTTGTGCGTTCCAAGCGAGCCAACTTTGAGCGTCTGGATCGGAAGCTCCAAATAATCTATGGGGCTGGCGGGACTGGCGAAATGCAAGATGAAGTCGATTGGACCATCGATGTTGATCTCCTTGGTGACATCATGCTCAATGAATTCAAATCTCGAAGAGGAGATATGCGCCAGATTTGCGCGGTCTCCCGTGATGAAGTTGTCCATGCCAATGACGTCATACCCTTCTTTCAAAAGGTAATCAGTTAGGTGGGATCCAATGAATCCCGCAGCACCAGTGATCAATACACGTTTTTTCAACATACTGACTCAATAGGCGTGTTTGTGAAGGAACATCCTCCAGAATGTTAGCCACAGTATCCTAAGATCGAGCCCTAGCGTCCAGTTTTCGATGTAATACAAATCGTGCTCTATGCGTTTTTCTATCGACGTGTCGCCTCTCCAGCCATTGATTTGTGCCCAACCCGTCATGCCCGATTTGACCTTGTGACGGAGCATGTATTGCGGGATCTTTCCTTTGAATTGACGCACGAAATTGGGGCGTTCAGGACGAGGACCTACGAGGGACATGTCTCCTTTGAGTACATTGAATAACTGGGGAAACTCATCGATGTTGAGCAGGCGTATGAACCGACCAAGTGTCGTTACCCGGGGATCGTTGGCCTTCGGCCAAACGGGTCCCGTGTCCTTTTCGGCATCCGGGTACATCGAACGGAACTTGTAGATCATGAACGAGTCGCCGTCGAGACCCATGCGCTCTTGAATATAGAAGACCGGGCCCTTCGAGGTCGCCTTGATTAAAAATGCAATGATCGCAAGAGGAATGGAACAGAGAACGAGAAGGACCGAAGAGATGCAGACATCCATGGCTCGTTTCAAGACCCAGTTCCAGCCTCGAATAGGAGTGTCGGTAAGGCTGATGATTGGGATGCCGTCCAGGTCTTCGACTCCAGCGCGTAGTGCGACGTGGGTCAAATAGTCCCACGCGATCTTGATATCCAGTCCTTCTCGCCGAGCGAAGCTGATGAGATTTCTGGTTTTCTGATGCTCTTCGATAGGAAGAGCGATGTAAATCGAGTGTACGGTCGTGGATTGAACGATTTTTCCCACTTCGTCTATGGCGCCCAGGACGGGGATACCGCGATGGCCGACGCCGTCTCCTTCCATGTCGTCATCGAGGAATCCCACGACGCGGAATCCCAGCTCCTGTTGGTCAATGAACTTGTCGGCTACACTCTGCCCCAATTCGCCGGTGCCGGCCACGAGAATATTCCGAAGCCCCTCTCCTCGGCGCCAACCCGCTTCGCGACGTCCTCGAATGAAAGACCGCGTCAGGGTCAGAAGGACGATGTTGAATAGCACAAAGAGGCCGAGAACGAGCTGTGAGTACTCGTATCGACCCGATAGTTCTGGTGGACCGTACAAATAGTAGACGCGAGCATATAAGGCAATGAACAAGGTGCATATCGCGCCAATGGCCACTGACCACACGATGGAGAACAGCTCGTCGACCTGCGAGCGAAGTCGTTTCAGATTATACAAGCCGTTGAAGTAGAAGATGATCGGCCAGAGAACCGTAATGAGAGGAACAAGGAGTAGATAGTGACGGAGGGGGTTGACACCCTTGGTTACGGCGACGATTTCGAACTGGAATCGAGCGGTGTAAGCGAGGATGAGCGCGAGATAGGTAGCCGTCAGGTCCCCTATGAGGTAAACGACTGTGAGGATTCGGCTCTGTTGTTTGACCATCTCAATGAGACTTCATTCCTACTTGTTCAGATTTGCTCTCGATGAAGTCTTTGATGTTCGATTTGAACCGCTCTCGCGAGAAACG
Organism: Acidobacteriota bacterium; assembly: GCA_030598165.1. The sequence continues at coordinate 2,393 of JAUVQL010000199.1, forward strand.
ACATGCCCAATCTCGTAAATCAGACTCATTAAATCGTAGGGAAGAAATCTTGTCAATTGCACTCGATAGCGCATTGGGAGACGGTTCACGAAAAAAAACACCCGTTTTACCCTCTTTGACGGTTTCCATCGCTCCACCCTCGCCTAGAGCGATGACGGGCCGACCACAGGCTTGGCTTTCTAAGGGAACGATGCCAAAGTCTTCCACTCCGGGTAGGAGCGTCGCCCGAGCATGTTGGTACAGACGGCGAAGCTCTTCATCGTCGACCCTCCCTAGGAATTTGACCGTCTTCCCGGCCCTTGCTCGCAGATTTTCCTCTTCCGGCCCGGTTCCCACGATGAGGAGAGTCTCTGAGCGTTGTTTGAAGCAGTCAATGGCGACATCCAGTCGCTTATAGGGAGCCAATGCGGACACCACGAGGTAGTAGTCATCGGGCCCATCGTCGCTTGGAACGAAAAAATCAGTGTCCACCGGCGGATGAATGACGGCGTCAGGCTCCCGACCGTAGTAGTTGCGGATACGTTCAGCCACGTATTGGGAGTTCGCGATGAAGTGATGAACCCGTTCCGCGGAGGCCACGTCCCACTTTCTGAGAAAGTGGGCAAACGGCCCGTAGAGGAAACGCGATTTGAGGCCTTTTCCAAAGTAATCACTGAAACGATCCCAGATGTAGCGCATGGGGGTGTGGCAGTAGCAGATATGAAGCGCCTCTGGTGAGGGGATAGCTCCCTTTGCCACACAGTGGCTGCTCGAGATCAGAAGGTCGTACTCACGGAAGTCCAGCGATTCGATAGCCCACGGATACAACGGAAGATACCAACGGTAATGCTTGCTTACGCCAGGCAACCGTTGCGTAAAGGCAGTGCGAAGCGGTAGCGATTCGATCGTGGGGCTCGTCGAGTCCGGAATGTGCACCAGGGTGAAGAGTGTGGCGGCAGGGTAGAGCTCACAGAGGACTTCGAGGACTTTTTCTCCACCCCGGAGTCCAGTGAGCCAATCGTGAATCAGCGCGACCCGCATGTTTCTCGGGCCGTTTCCGAAGAGGTTTGCTGAATTCCCAAGACCTGCTGATACGCTTGGTGGACTTGGACCACGGACTTCTCCCATGAGTAAAGTCCCGCACGTTTGTGACCGGCGGCGATCAAACGGGAGCGAAGCTCTGGATCATCCAAAATCTTACGGATGGCGTGAGCGATCTCATCGATATTGTATGGGTCCACGGTGAGTGCGGCGTCCCCGACCACTTCGGGAAGAGAGGAAATGTTGGAAGTGACCACTGGCGTTCCGTTGGCCATGGC
>JAUVQL010000243.1 GCA_030598165.1 Acidobacteriota bacterium
ATCTGATTCCAAATAGCGGTGGAGGCATGACAGGGCAAGGGGCAGAAACGCATAAAGTTGTAGTTGCAGGTGGTGTAAATGTGAGAATCGATAGGGAACAAAAGCGAAAAACATCCCCGCGAGGAGTCCTGCGAGATGATTCCCGGTGAGAGTGACGACGAGGAGGTACATACCGAGCGCAGAGGCTACAATACAAATGAGCAGCGTGACGTTGTAGGTCCAAACGAGATTGTTGGACATCTGTAGAAAGGGCGACGCCAATAGACTCGGTATCAGGAGATGCTCGGTGAGGGCTAGAGTATTCGAGAGCGGGTGGTATTGGTGGGCGTCGAAAAGCGCCAAGGGGTCGCTCGAGAGCTGGTGAGAGACCCAAGACAGGATCCAGGCGTTTTCTCGTGCATCCGCTTCGCCGAAAGGGCCTTCGCTCCACATTGCCGAGCTCAGGGGATAGCTGAGGATTAGGGATGCGACGAGAAACAGGAGGGCGGCTCTCCACACCTCTCCTGAGATTTTCGGGCGCGGTTGGGCCGGCGGCTGGCGCCGGCGGGCCGGGCCTCGGGGGTGACTGCGGATCTCATTGGTCACGAATCTGACCATTGAAACGGAAAACCGGGACGGGTTCAAGTTGGATATTTCCGTTGATCTCCCGTGTGGGGCTGTGTTAGAAATGACCACTTTGCCAAGTAACGACGCATTCTGCGTTTTAGGGAGGATTAGATGAGCAAGGACGGCAGACATTTATTTACATCCGAGTCGGTCACGGAAGGCCATCCTGACAAGATTGCCGATCAGATATCCGACGCCATACTGGACACGCTAATCAAGGACGACCCCAGATCTCGGGTGGCGTGTGAGACCCTTGTGACCACAGGGTTGGCCATTATTGCCGGAGAAATCACGACCAAGTCGTACGCGGATTTGCCCAGCATCGTGCGGGAAACCATCCGCGACGTGGGATATACACGAGCAAAATACGGTTTCGATTACGAGACTTGTGGTGTCATTTCTACCATCAATGAACAATCTCCTGATATCGCTATGGGGGTTGACACAGGCGGCGCCGGGGATCAGGGCTTGATGTTCGGGTTCGCTTGTGACGAGACGGAAGAGCTCATGCCGACGCCCATCATTTTGGCCCATAAGCTGTGCCGAAGACTAACCGAGGCTAGAAAGAAGGAAGTCCTCGATTTCCTGCGACCTGATGGCAAGAGTCAAGTGACCGTGGAATATGACGGAGATCGCCCGATGCGGGTGGAAGCTGTCGTTGTGTCCGCTCAGCACTCTAATTTGGTAAAGATCGAGACGGTCCGCGACGAGATCTTGGAACACGTCATCAAGCCCGTCGTTCCCGCGGAGTTCTTGGACGAGAACACCAAGTACTACATCAATCCCACCGGCCGGTTTGTCGTGGGCGGACCCATGGGGGACTGCGGATTGACGGGTCGCAAGATCATCGTCGACACCTACGGTGGCGTTGGAAGCCATGGCGGTGGCGCTTTTTCCGGAAAAGACCCCACGAAGGTCGACCGCTCCGCTTCTTACATGGCCCGTTATGTGGCGAAGAACATCGTGGCTGCAGGACTTGCCCGTAGAGTGGAGGTGCAATTCGCCTATGCCATTGGTATTGCCGAGCCGGTCTCAATCATGGTCGACACCATGGGGACCGGTAACGTCGATGAGGACAAGATCAAGGAGCTCATCCGCACCCACTTTACGCTAACCCCTGCCGATATTATCAAGCACTTGGATCTGAGACGACCCATCTTCAAGAAGACGGCCGCTTATGGGCACTTCGGTCGCACCGAGCCCGAGTTCACTTGGGAGAAGACGGATAAGGTGGAAGCACTCAAGAAGGACGCAGGAATTTAAATAGAGAATTCAAGAACTCAAGAACTCAAGAAATCGGAAGATAAGCCGCGAATAAACGCACATTAACGCGAATAGGATCTGAACGAAAACAATTTAATGAATTCCTCATTATTTGCGTTCATTCGCGTTCATTTGCGGCTTTGCTTTTTTTTCTGAGTGCTTGAGTTCTGAGTTCTACTACGTCTTTACATTGAATAGTCCGTAAAGTGCGGCGACGCCAAAGAGCACGTTAGGAGCCCAAGCAGCCAGCAGCGGGGGAAGCATGGCGGAGTCTCCCATGTAGGTGAACACTCGGGCCGCGACGTAGTAGGAAAGCCCAATGGCTATCGCGATGCCGACCCCATAAAGAGCACCCTTTTTACCGGGCGTAAAAGAAAACGGTACTCCAATGATTACGGTTATCAAAGCGGCAAGCGGCAAAGAAAGCTTGCTTTGGAGCGCCACCTCAAAGCGCACGACATCGAATCCCGATTGGCGGAGGTCCCTTATATAATCACTGAGCTCTAGATAACTCATTTGATCGGAAGGCTTCTCTTCCTTGACGAAGTAGTCGGGGGGTTCCACGTTGCGGAGGGCCAACTCCTCGAAGCGGTCGATCCCGCCTTCTTCGTCGAGGTTCCTTTCCCAACCTTTTTGAAGGAGCCATGCTCCGGTCGTTGCGTCCCAACTGGCCTTTTGCGCGTAGAGTCTTTGGGTCAAAGAGAAGTCGGTTGGATCGAAAACATAGACGGCGAGGCTACTGAAGTTTCTTTGATTCGGGTCGTAGTGACTGTAGTGGTAGATCTGGTTTTCTTGTCCCAACATCCATTTCCGGTTCATCAAGTTGCGAGTCTGGACAGGCCGTTTGTGGATCTCATCTCCGATCTCAGCAACGCGGCGATTGGAATAGGGCAGAATGTAGTCCTGAAGTGCGAAGCAAATCAGGCTTACAACGAAGCCTAGGAGTATCGGAGCGAGAGCAATTCTGTAGAGGCTGACCCCTCCTGCTTTGATGGCTACGATTTCGCTCGTCTTGGTCAAGATCGCGAAGTTGACCAACGTGGCCATAAGGGTGGCAAGAGGGAGCATGTGGAATAAAATTTGCGGTAGAGACGCACCGACATACTGAAAGACCAATTTGCCCTTGATCCGGTGCTCGAAGACCGGCTCTATGATTTCCAAAATGATCCCCAAAACGTAGACCGTCACGAGTGC
>JAUVQL010000182.1 GCA_030598165.1 Acidobacteriota bacterium
AAACTGTGGATATTTGCGATTACGAGATAACAGACGTGCCGGCCGGATTTGGATGTTGAAGCGCAGGAGAGAGGTGTCTTTGCTATAACAGCGAGAAATCTACCGCGATCTCGGCAACCACGTCGACGGGCTCACCCTTGAGTTTGCCGGGAATGAAGAGAAATTGACGAACGGCTTCGACCGCTTTTTGATCCAGTCCCGGTTCCAGGCTCTGAATGACTCGTACCGGGCCCACGGTTCCGTCCTTTAGAATGATGATTTCGAGCAGTACCGTGCCTTGGATCTTCCGAGAGAGGGCGTGATCCGTGTACTCGGGTCGCACCTGACGTCGGAGCGCCGGTGGCTCGACGCCGCTACCGATGCGGTAGGCTCCACCGCCAAAACCGCCACCCCATCCGGGTCCTATGCCCGGCCCATCTCCCTCACCGATGCCCGTTCCCATGCCGGTGCCTGAGCCGCCGCCATTACCCGATCCGGCCGACGCGAGGAGCTGCTCTTGGCCCTCCAAGATGCCTTTTTGATCGAGATCGTCCGGGGCCTGAGCTACGACAGGGGCTTTGATTTCATTGATCTCGTCTTCTTCTTCTGGCTCTTCCGGTTCCGGCTCTTCCTCTTCGGGCTCAACCGGCTCCTCGTCTTCGAAAACGAGCTCGTCCTCTGGCTCTTCGACGTTCAAGGCGAGTCGAGCTTGATCTTGGCCCGCGACTTTTTGAACGGAGGCTGGATCGGGGCTGTTTTCACCGCCACCGCCGCCGCCACCACCCGGACCCGGCTCAGCCAGAAAAACCAAATTGGGCAGTTGAACCTCAGTCGGAGTGATGACCTTGGGTGCAATCAGGGATCCCAGCCAGAGAAAGATAGCAAGAAAGAAATAAAACGTAACTGCGGAGATCCAGGAGTTCCTCTGGCGCTTTGGGTCGTAAAGGAGACCTTCGACAGGGCCGCCCGTAACGGCGCTTATCATCCCGCTGTCGGCGAATTCTTCATTTGATGACATATTCTTTATTGTGGCCTCCTTGACAATTGTCCTCCTGAGTCGACCTTCACGCAAGAATTATTAGATTTCTTTTCCCGACAGGACCGTGAAAGCTCTGGTATACTCCACCCTAGTTTCCAATGGCCGACCATTTAAGGGAATGAGATCCCTCACATCTCGCCACAAAAACCACCCTATACAGGTGTCTGTCGAAGAGAATATCGCCTGGATCCTCTTCGATTTACCAGGAGAAAAAGTCAACAAGCTCTCAGGAGCGGTGATGGAGGCGTTCGGTGGTGTTTTAGACGAGCTCGCTGAGCGAGAAGATCTCGAAGGTGCGATTATTGTCTCCCACAAAGAGGGCGTGTTCTTTGTTGGGGCTGATGTCAATGAAATCGAAGGCGTTAGGGATCGTGATGAGGCCATTCGGGCGGCCCGAATGGGACAAGATATCTTCGGAAAAATACAAAAACTGCCGTTTCCCGTCGTGGCGGCCGTCAATGGAGTGTGTGTGGGTGGTGGGACAGAGCTAGCGCTTGCGTGTCACGGACGCGTCGGCACGGACCATCCCCGTTTTCAAATGGGCTTGCCGGAAGTCAATTTGGGCCTCTATCCTGCCTGGGGCGGTACCACGCGTCTCCCCCGTCTTGTAGGACTGCAGAAGAGCCTGGAGCTCATATTGACGGGGCGCGCTGTCAATGCACGGAAAGCCGAGAGAATGGGGCTCATCGACAAGGCGGTGCCCCATCAGCAAGTGAACGAGAGGGCCGTCGAGCTTCTAAGAGAGCTTCGTAAAAAAGAGTGGAAAAAGCAGAAACGTCGAAGAGCCCCAGGATTTCTCGGATGGCTTCTCGAAGGGAATCCCTTGGGGAGAAAAGTGGTATTCGGCCAGGCCCGAAAGACGGTGATGGCAAGGAGTCATGGGCACTATCCTGCTCCGCTCAAGGCTCTAGACGTGGTCCGACGATCCTGGAAAATGCCGTTTCAAAAAGCTTTGGAGCTCGAAGCTAAGGAGGCCGGAGACCTCATCGTCAGCCCCATCTCGAAGAGCCTGATCCACCTTTTTTTCCTTTCAGAAAAAGCTAAGAAAGATCCCGGGATCGAGACAGAGATCGATCGCGTCAAGGAGATCGACCAAGCTGGACTGCTGGGTGCCGGTACCATGGGGGGCGGCATTGCGTGGCTGTTCTCCTACCGGGATGTTCCCGTTCGTTTGAAAGACCTCAATCCGGAGGCAATCGGGGCGGGAATGAAAGAAGCCTACCGTCTTCTCGACAAGAGAAGGAAGCGAAGGCGTATGACCGCTTGGGAGCGAGACAAGAAAATGACCCTTGTCAGTCCCACACTCGATTGGAGTGGATTCAAACAGGCCGACGTTCTCATCGAGGCCATTGTCGAAGATTTGGAAATCAAGAAGAAAGTCCTCCGCGAGTTGGAACCGGAAGTGACGAGCGATTGTCTGATTGGCTCCAACACATCCACTCTACCCATCACCGAGCTTCAAAGCGTTCTCGAGCATCCGGAACGCATGGCGGGTTTTCATTTCTTCAACCCCGTTGAGCGGATGCCGCTCATCGAAGTCATTCGAGGTAAGCAAACGTCAGACGAAACGGTAGCTGCCCTCGTGGCGTTCGCCAAGCGGGTAGGCAAAACCCCCGTGGTGGTCAATGACTGCCCAGGTTTCTTGGTCAATCGCATTCTCGGGCCTTACTTGAATGAAGCGAGCTATCTCCTTCTGGAAACGGGTGACCTGAAGGGTATCGACAAAGCGTTACTCGATTTCGGAATGCCAATGGGACCCTTGCGTTTGTTGGATGAAGTCGGCATCGATGTGGCCCAGAAGGCGAGCAAAGTCCTTGCGGAAGCCTACGGTGCTCCTTCGGCTGGGGTCATCGACAAGCTCGTCAAAGCGAATCGGTTGGGAAAGAAGTCCGGTCTAGGTCTGTATCGGCATCAAGGTAAAAAAGAACAGCCCGATTTGGAAGTGCTTTCTGTCATTGGCGTAGACCATCGCCGCTCCGTGGGTAAGCAGGAAGCCGTGGAGCGGTGCGTCTATCCTATGGTGGCGGAGGCGGCCCGTTGCTTGGATGAGAAGGTCGTACGCAGTCCTGGCGATTTGGACCTGGCCATGGTGATGGGAACGGGTTTTCCACCCTTTCGAGGTGGGCTACTCCGATATGCCGATGCAGAAGGCCTTTCAACTATCGTCGACGGCCTGCGGAAATGGCAGGACAAGTTAGGGGATCGCTTCGAGCCCCCTCCGGCTTTGATCGATCGATCGAGCTCGGGACGTGGCTTCTACAATACGACCTGATCGATCCAGCCAATCCTCATTTGTGACTCTTTTTTTGTAGGGTTTTTCCCTCGAAGGAGTCCTATCTGTAGGTTTTTCCCTACTTCCATCCCTTGTCCCGAGAGCCTTTGATCTCTAGCAATTACACCGATCCTGGGTGGCAAGTTAGACAACACGGTGTCAAAAGATGACACATCGAACACCGACAACTTAACAAACCTTCACCCTTTCGAGATCGTTAAGCCATTTAAATACAAGGTGTTGTGAGAATCCAACATTGAATGGCTTGATGGCATAGCGCTTGCAGTATGTGTCTGCAGAAAGTGAGGCAGCTCATGGCTCGCGCAATAAGCTCTAGCGATTGGCTGAATGTGGAAGAGGACGAACGAAGAGGCGCCTATTGGCAGTACCTCGTGACGCAGTGGCTGTGGCGGGATCCTTTTGCCGTTGTTCAACAACCCGTTGGCTTCAGAGAAGACGTCTGGGATGCACCGACTCCGGAAGCTTTACAAGACTTCGGCTACATCATGGTACCGGAATCGCAGATCTCACATTGAGTCAAGAACTCAAGAAATCGAGAACTCGAGAATTCAAGAAGATCTATTGGTTTTTCCGGCTTTAGAATAACCGTCCCTGCCTTCCTCAAGTAAAAAGAACTCA
>JAUVQL010000080.1 GCA_030598165.1 Acidobacteriota bacterium
ATCGGCTCGACGGGGACGGGCAAGACGCTGCTAGCACAGACATTGGCCAAGTTGCTCTCCGTTCCCTTCTGTATCGTCGACGCCACGACACTGACCGAAGCGGGCTACGTCGGAGAGGACGTAGAGAACATTATTTTGAAGCTTCTCCAGTCTGCCGGAGGAGATATCGAAAAGGCCCAAGAAGGCATCATCTATATCGATGAAATCGACAAGATTTGTCGTAAAGATGAGAACCCATCAATCACCAGAGACGTTTCTGGGGAGGGCGTCCAACAGGCGCTCTTGAAGATCCTCGAAGGAACCGTGGCCAACGTGCCGCCTCAAGGAGGCCGCAAGCATCCACACCAAGAGTTCTACCAAATCGACACGACGAATATACTCTTTATTTGCGGCGGCGCCTTCGTTGGTCTCGAAAAGATCATCGAAAAGCGTCGAGGGGGTAAGACCCTGGGTTTCAGCGCTAATCTCCAGAAACACACGACCAAAGAGGACAACGTCCTCGAAGGCATTCAGCCGACCGACCTCATCAAATACGGTTTGATACCGGAATTCGTAGGAAGGCTTCCTGTCGTTGGCTCCTTGCACGAGCTCGATCGGGAAGCTCTCATTCGTATCATGACCGAGCCGAAGAACGCCGTAATCAAGCAGTATCAGCGGCTTTTCGAATATGAGAACGTCAAGTTACACTTTAAGGACGATGCCCTTGGGGCAATCGCCGACTTGGCTTCTGAGCGCAAGATCGGGGCCCGCGGCCTACGGATGATCATCGAAGACCTCATGCTCGACTTGATGTACCATCTACCTTCGCAGAAGAAAATCAAAGAGTGTGTGGTTACGAAGGAGGTCGTGGAGAACCGCGAGAAACCGGTAACCTTGATCGAAAAGGCTGGATAGCGGCCTCGAGGTTCTCGCCCTCTACGCGGGCTCACTCCCCAAAGAATCCGTTGTTATTGGCAATCGCCGAAGTAGCCACCGTGGCTTTTGGCGGTGAGAGGAAGCAGACGAAATAGATGTTCGGGAATAAAATCAAGGATCGTGCAGAGATCTACGAGACCCTTGCCATGGTTCCGTTGCGCGACGTCGTCATCTTTCCATATATGATGATGCCGTTCGTGATTGGGCGTTCGTCATCCGTAAGAGCCTTGGAATTTGCTCTGAGCAACGACCGTCGAATCTTCCTCTCGGCACAGCATGATGCCACTATCGATGACCCACAGCCTTCCGACATCTTCACAGTTGGAACTGTGGCGAACATCGTCCAGTCGGTGAAGCTTGCCGACGGCAATATCAAGGTGTTGGTGGAAGGCCTCGATCGAGGGCGAACGATCGAGTGCAGAGACGACGAAGGTTTTTTTAAAGCAGTCGTCAAAACCATCCCAAAGACGAGCTACACGGCTCCTGACACCTCCAAAAAAATTACACGAGCCATCTCCCTCTTCGAGCAGTACGTGAAGATGGCCAGCAATTTGCACTCCGAAATCAAGAATGCCGCAGTTCAAGTCGACGAGCCCGGTAAACTCACCGATACGATTGCCAGCCACCTCGTTTTACCCATCCAGGAGAAGCAGAACCTTCTCGAAATCTGGAATCCCCAGGAGAGGCTCAACCGAATCATTGACGTTCTCGAATCAGAGGTTGAAAAGTACCAGGTGGATCGCCGCATCCAGAGTCGCGTTCGCAAACAAATGGAACGTGCCCAAAAAGAGTACTACCTCAACGAGAAGATGAAGGCGATCCAGAAAGAGTTAGGGAAAAAAGACGAGAAGGGGAACGAGTTCGACGAGATCCGAGCGAAAATCGCCGAAGCCAAGATGACCAAGGAGGCGGAAGAAAAGGCGGACCAGGAGCTCAAGCGGCTCGAGGTCATGCCGCCTATGTCGGCAGAGGCGACGGTATCCCGCAACTATCTGGATTGGCTACTAGCGGTTCCCTGGTTCAAGCGAACTCGAGAGAGCCGCAAGCTCAAGAAGGCCGAGCAAATCCTGGAAGAAGACCATTACGGGCTCGAAAAAGTCAAAGAACGCATCCTGGAGTTCTTGGCGGTTCGTCAACTCGTACGCAAGCAGCGCGGCCCCATCCTATGCTTCGTCGGGCCGCCGGGCGTAGGAAAGACGTCTTTGGCCAAATCCATTGCCCGCGCCACCAATCGCAAATTTGTGCGGCTGTCCCTCGGCGGCGTCCGTGATGAAGCAGAGGTCCGAGGACATCGGCGTACCTACATCGGGGCTTTCCCGGGCCAAATCATCCAGATGATGAAGAAGGCGGGGACGGTCAATCCGCTCCTCCTGCTCGATGAAGTCGACAAAATGAGCATGGACTTCCGAGGGGACCCGGCTGCCGCGCTTCTCGAGGTCTTGGACCCTGAGCAAAATCATTGTTTTCAAGATCATTATCTCGATGTGGAGTACGACCTATCCAACGTGATGTTCATTGTCACCGCCAACGTGCTCCATACCATGCCCCAGGCTCTCCTGGATCGTGTCGAGGTCCTTCGACTGCCGGGCTATACGGAAGAAGAAAAGCTCGAAATTGCCAAGCGTTTCCTCGTGCGCAAGCAAATGGAGGCAAACGGACTCAAAAGTAGACCCGTCACGTTCCAAGACGAATCGCTGCAAGAGATCATCCGGCGTTACACAAAAGAGGCCGGGGTCCGGAATCTCGAACGCGAGATCGCTTCCGTATGCCGCAAGATTGCCCGTCAACTCGTCACCGAAAGTACCGATAATGCGATCGGGATTGACGGAGACAACCTCTCCGATTATCTCGGCATTCCCAGGTACCGCCCGCGGAAGACCGATGGAAAGAGCGAAATCGGAATCGCCACGGGTTTGGCATGGACCGAGGTGGGCGGAGAGATCCTCACCACGGAAGCATCCCTCATGTTCGGAAAGGGAGTGCTTACCTTGACGGGGAAACTGGGCGACGTCATGCAGGAGTCCGCCCAAACGGCGCTCTCCTTCATCCGATCCCGCGCCGAAGAGTTCGGCATCGCCAGAGATTTCAATCGTAAGATCGACGTCCACATTCATGTCCCCGAAGGGGCTATTCCCAAAGACGGCCCTTCAGCGGGGATCACCATGTGCACGGCTTTAATCTCCGCATTGAACAAGATCCCGGTACGCAGTGACGTGGCCATGACTGGAGAAATCACGTTACGCGGTAAGGTCCTTCCCATCGGAGGAGTCAAAGAAAAGGTCCTTGCCGCTCATCGAGCCGGTATCAACAAGGTCATCCTTCCACGAGACAACGAGAAGGATCTCCCAGATATTCCTGAGAACGTCCTCGAAAACCTGAACATCCAACTCGTGGAGGAGATGGACGAGGTGCTCGAGACGGCCTTGGCCTCTCCAATCCCGAAAACAACCACGACGGAGGAATCCAAGTCTGATGCGCCCGCCGAGCCCAATGAGCTCGACGAGGATATCCACGAAGAGGGTATCCCGGGCGAATCGATTACCCACTAGGCGGCCGAAAAACCGTAAGCTCGAGAGCTCAATCCAAAATCCAAAGGTATCCGCGCCGTCTAATGACGGCAGATCACCCAATCACAGAAGTCGAAGATGCACCATGAAGAAACAGGTTCATGCCAAGTTCTTCAAGAGTGCCTCGGCGCCTCCCGAGTTCCCGACCACGGGTCTTCCAGAAGTCGCTTTCGTTGGCCGCTCGAATGTGGGAAAATCAACCCTCCTCAATCGGCTTGCCGGGGTGGAGCGTCTGGCCCATGTGTCGAAGACACCGGGCCGGACACAGCTCATCAACTTCTTTCGTATGGACGAAAGGTTCTATTTGGTGGATCTACCCGGCTACGGATTCGCAAAAGTTCCCTTAAGGGTTCGCAAGCGATGGGAAGGCCTGATAACCAGTTATTTATTCCACCGAAGCGAGCTTCGGTTGGTTTTTTTGGTCATTGATGTACGTCGCGACCCAATGCCGAGCGACCTGGAAGTCCAGGATCTCCTGGACCGAAGTGGCATCCCTCATGTCGTGGTGGCGACGAAGTCAGACAAGCTCTCTCGGGCACAACTGGCTCTACAGCAGGCCAAGCTCGAGCAGACATTCGGTGCGGAGGAGAAGGTACCTCTCATCACCTTCTCGTCCGTGACCAGTCAAGGAAGGATAGAACTATGGAGAACGATCGAGAATCACGTTCGCGAGGCGATGCGGGTGCCGAAAGCGCAGTGACTGAAAAGCCGCCGCGGAACGGAGGCAAAAACAAGGGCACCGAGAAGGCTAAGTCCTTGAATATCGCCGAGCTCAAGGAGATGAACATCTCCACCCTAACCAAGATTGCCAAGGACCTGGCCGTTGCCGGCGCCACTGGGATGCGCAAACAAGAGCTCATATTCAAGATATTGCAGGCGCAGACGGAACAGAGCGGACTCATATTTTCGGAAGGCGTCCTCGAGTGCTTGCCCGATGGCTTTGGCTTTCTCCGGGCTCCCGAGTACAACTATCTGCCGGGCCCCGACGACATCTACGTATCTCCTTCTCAGATCCGAAAGTTCGATCTGCGCACCGGCGATACGATTTCCGGCCAGATCCGCCCCCCGAAAGAAGGTGAGCGTTACTTCGCCCTCATCAAAGTGGAGGCCGTCAATTTCGAGCCTCCCGAGGCAGCTAGAGAGCGGATCTTCTTCGACAATCTGACGCCGCTCTACCCGCTGGAACGTATCAAGCTAGAGACGGTGAAGGACAACCTGTCGGCACGGGTCATGGATCTCATGACGCCCGTAGGCAAGGGTCAACGAGGTCTCATCGTTGCCGCACCCCGCACCGGCAAGACCATGTTGCTCCAGAACATCGCCAACAGCACCACGGCCAATCACCCGGAAGTCGTGCTCATCGTACTCCTCATTGACGAGCGACCGGAAGAGGTGACCGACATGTCGCGGTCGGTGAACGGCGAGGTCATCAGCTCGACCTTCGACGAGCCGGCATCCCGCCACGTTCAGGTCGCTGAAATGGTCATCGAAAAGGCCAAACGTCTGATCGAGCACAAGCGTGACGTGGTCATCTTGCTCGACTCCATCACGAGGCTGGCCCGCGCTTACAACACGGTGGTACCGCCTTCCGGAAAGGTGCTGTCGGGCGGCGTCGACTCCAACGCCCTTCAGAGACCCAAGCGGTTCTTCGGAGCGGCCCGAAACATCGAGGAAGGTGGCTCGCTCACCATCATCGCTACGGCACTCATCGACACCGGAAGCCGGATGGACGACGTCATCTTCGAAGAGTTCAAAGGCACCGGTAACATGGAAATCCATCTCGACCGTAAACTGGTCGACAAGCGCATCTTCCCGTCTATCGACATCAACAAGAGCGGCACCCGAAAGGAAGAGCTGCTGCTCAACGCGGAAGAGCTCAACCGGGTTTGGATTCTGCGGAAGGTTCTATCCCCGTTGTCCGCGGTGGAGGCCATGGAGCTTCTCCTCGACAAGATGGGCAAGGTCCGGACGAATCAAGACTTTCTAAAATCAATGTCCGGCGCGGCGGGATACATATAGGTCGGCGAGACCACGCCGGAGCCGCTCCGCGGCGAAGGCGGGTAGGCAGA
>JAUVQL010000227.1 GCA_030598165.1 Acidobacteriota bacterium
GTCGGGATTGGTCAACCGTACCTGCTGAAATCTCACCTCATCATCCATGTCGATCACGATTCGGGTGTATTCCTTGCCCGTCCAGTGTCGTACGTTGCGGACGGCGACGAGCCCCGACGGTACTTTCTTTTTCGGTGGGTTGAGCCTCACCAAGACTCGACGGGCCTCTCGGGCTTCATCACTCTTTGGCCAGCGCGAGATAACGTCGTTCAATTCCTTTTTGGCGGATTTGGGGTCCGAGTAACGGTTCAAATACAAATCGGCCTTACGCAGTCTCGCTTTCCTTTTCCACTTGCTGCTAGGGTAGCCTTCAACGAGTAGCTTGTAAGCATCGAGGGCTCTCCTGACCGCGTCTCGACTGCCGAATCGCTTGTCGACCTCTCGGTAGACTTCTCCCTCGTGCCACAAGGCGTCGTCGCAGTAACCGCTCCGCGGGTGGTTGAGAACGACGAGGCGGTATTGGCGAGCGACCTTGAGCCATGCGTTCTTGTCGGCACGAAGCTTTTTGGATTTGTTCAACTGGCCTTCGGACCGAACGGCATCGTCGTAGAGCGCACGGGCGGACTTGGCGCCTTCAGCGTCGTACGAGGCGCCGAAGACAAGGAGACTCAGTAGTCCAGCAGCTACAACTGAACGGCCTCTAGCGAAGCTGCCGGTCAACTTCATCGAAGTAGTCCTTACTGACCAAGACCTCACGGGCCTTGGATCCATCGGGAGGGCCGACTATGCCGTCTGCTTCCAGCGTATCCACGATTCGAGCGGCGCGGCTATAGCCCAATCGCATCCTCCTTTGCAGGTGAGAGACGGATGCAACTCCGGACTCGACAACTAGACGAGCGGCCTTGTCGTACAGTTCATCTTTCTCGAGCGCCCCGAAAGAGCTCCCTTCCTCTTGTGCTTGAAGGATTACGGGATTGTATTCGGCCTTGCCCATTTTTTTCCAAATGGAAACCAGGCGTCCCACTTCCGCTTCTGAAACATAGGCTCCATGAAGACGGATGAGTCGAGCAGAACCGGGAGGTAAGAAGAGAATATCGCCTTTACCGAGGAGCTGTTCCGCCCCATTCGAGTCCAGGATCGTCCTCGAGTCAACTCGCGTTGGAACTCTGAATGAGATTCGTGAAGGAAAGTTTGCCTTGATGATGCCCGTGATGACATCAACGGATGGGCGTTGTGTGGCTAGCACCAAGTGTATGCCCACGGCCCTTGCCATTTGTGCCAAGCGGGTGATGGAATCCTCGACCTCTGAAGATGAAATGAACATGAGGTCAGCTAACTCGTCAATGATGACCTTGATGTAGGGAAGCGGTCGAAGAGGCTCTCCATTTTCGTCTTCTTTCTTTTCTCCAGCCTCCAAGGCGCCACGTAGAATGTTGTTGTATTGGTCGATGTTACGCACACCTTCAGAAGCCAACATCCGAATGCGGCTTTCCATCTCGTAAACGACCCACTTGAGGACCTCATTGGCTTCTTTGGCATCGGTGACCACAGGAGTGAGCAGGTGTGGGATGTCCATGTAGACGCCGAGCTCCACGTGTTTTGGATCGATCAAAATGAACTTGACCTCGTCCGGCGTAGACTTGAAGAGCACTGAGCAAATTAGACTGTGAAGTAGAAGGGACTTCCCGCTACCTGTGGCTCCAGCGATCAGCAGATGTGGCATCCGCGTAAGATCGGTGACATAGGGGGCACCGTCAATGGTTTTGCCGAGAACCAGCGTCAGTCGCGAAGAACTGTCTTGAAAAGCCTCGGACTCCAAGATTTCTCTCAGGCCAATGACTTCTCTGTCTTTGTTCGGTATTTCTATCCCTACGGCGGATTTCCCGGAAATGCGGTCGATTCGCACCGACTCCGCTTCGAGTGCCAAGCATAGGTCTTCGGAAAGGGCGGTGATCTTGTTGTATTTGATGCCGGCATCGGGCTTGAACTCGTAGGTGGTGACGACCGGACCGGGGTGGATCTGTAAGACCTGGCCTTCCACCGCGAACTCGCGGCAACGATGTTGAAGCAATTTGGCCCGCTCCATGAGCTCTTTTTCGTTGAGCTTGATCTTGTCCTTGCGGACTTCGAGAATCGTGAAAGGGGGCATGGACCATCGTCCCTTCTTCGGTGTAAAGGGAAGATACTCCTGTTGGGTCTCCTTCGACTTTCTCTTCTCGACCCTTACCTCGGCCTCTTTCTTCTTGCCGTTCTCGGTTATTTGGCTCTTTACTGTTGTCTTCTTCTCCTCGGCTGCTCGTTTGGCGTGTTTCTTGACCACGCGTCGCCGGAGCCTTTCTTTTCGGCGGCTCTCCCTGGAGTGGTGAAAAGCTGTCATGAGCTCAGACGTCTTCGAGCGCTGCCATGTACCGAAGCGCTTCATGCCCCGGCTGATGGACCAACTGGTGGCAACGACCAAAGATGCGAAGAGCATCGTGACGATAAGGATGAACGCACCTGCATGGTTTAGAACAGAGGCGAGATAGGAAGAAAAAAGATGTCCCACCACGCCTCCGGCGGGGAAGAGCTCACCATTGAGAGGTATTTCCCCAACGGACAGTGAAAGGAGCCCGGCAAGGCTCACGGTTACACTGACCAGACCGACGAGCTTCGTCGGTCTGGAGTCGACTTCACGGCACCAAAAACGGCTCCACCCTGTCATGGCCAAGAGGGCTGCCAATAGGTAGGAGGCCAGTCCGAGGAGCTGCAATAGTGCTTCGGACATGAAAGCACCTACCGGCCCAATGAGATTTGCCGTCGTTTGTCGGGAGGTTTCCTTGAAGTACCACACTGGATCGTCGGGGGAGTGAGATAACAGGCTGACGAGGATCATCAACGCCGTTGCCATAAGAACCACTCCAGCGATTTCGGAGAGGCGCTCCTTGGTGACGGAGTTTGCGACCTCGCGCTTACGGTAGAGTTGACGCGACGTAGACAAGTATCCCACCTCCTACTGCCAAGCAGTAGTACCCAAAGACATAGAACTTGCGGTGCTCGAGACAGCGCAAGACGATCGCAATGGCGATGTACCCAATGAGGAAAGCTGCGAGGAAACCCGCAACGTAGCCGGTAATTGCATCCTCGGAAAGGAAACGGGCTTTCGGCATCTCGTAAACGGTTGCTCCGAGGATAGCCGGTATGGACAAGAGAAAAGAAAAGCGTGCCGCCGTTTCGCGCGAGAACCCGCGTCCCAGACCCGCAACAATGGTCGACCCCGATCGGGAAATCCCGGGCACCAGAGCCGCGCTTTGGACTAGACCTACCAGTACGGCGTCGGTCGCGGATACTTCGTCCAGTGTCCGGCCTCGTTTCTCAC
>JAUVQL010000237.1 GCA_030598165.1 Acidobacteriota bacterium
CTCCTTGGCACCGTCTTGGGCCAGTTGTTGGATCCCCTTAGTCACTTCCTTCTCGACACCATCGCGGAAAGACGCAATGCGGACGTAGCCGGTGAAATCGGGTAGCATTTTGTAAGCCACTGGAGGAGCAGGCGCCCGCTCTCGCTCCACCGCTACCTCGAAGGGGTCGGGTTGACGACCTCGAATCACCATGAGTCGAGCCTGAGATCCTGCAGAGCCCCTCAGGAGAGACTCGCCCGCGACCACATTGACCTCGCGGGTATTCATACCATCAACGGACTTGAGGAGATCTCCTGGCTTCAATCCTGCTTTTTCCCCCGGAGAATCCGGCAGAACTGCAACGACCTGCAGGTAGTAACGCTTCACCACCTCGATTCCAATACCGGCCTTTTTGTCCTGTCCGGGGTTTTTGAACGCCTCGTACTGCTCCGGAGTCAGATAACAGCTATCGGGGTCTAGAGCATCCATCATGCCGCGGATAGCCCCCTCCATTACCGTATCCAACTTGACGGGCTCCACGTAGTTGTTGAGCACCAGGGTAAGAACATCCTGAAACACGGATAGGTACCGATACGCCGACTCCTTTGCCAGAGCTTTTCCGAGAAAGCCACCCAAAATGGCGTAAGTCACAATGGGAAAAGACAATAGGAGGATGAGGTATCGGGTACGAATCTTCTTCATGGTATTGTAAGCCTCCAAAGGGATCTCACTGTATTGTGACGCTCCGATGAAGTGGCGTCAAGGACTGTCGGTTGCTCGGCCTTTTTTGGAGGAAGAGGACCCGATGAGCCACCCCGCCGGGTCCACAGGCTTTCCACCGTCGCGGATTTCGAAGTAAAGGCTGGGACCGGTCAAAGAGCCGGTATCTCCAACGAGGGCCACTTCATCACCTCTATTGACGGTGTCACCCTCTTTGACCGTGAAATCCAAAAGGTGGCCGTAGAGGCTATACACGTCGGAGGGATGACCAATAATCAAAAGCTTTCCGTATCCCTGGAACCAGGACGCAAAGACTACTTTTCCGTCGTATACCGCCGTCACCGCGGAGCTCAAAGGAGCCTCGATCTCGATACCGTTCTGCATCGTCACCGTACGGAACCGGGGATGGAAGTGTTTTCCAAAACGGATTTCCACCTTCCCCTTCACAGGCCAGCCCAATTCGCCTCGAAACAGCCGAATGGGTAGGAAGAGCGAATCCGACGCGAGTAACTCTCCTCGAGCCAGCCGGCTCAGGAAACTTCCGAGCTTTTCTCGGGCGCCCTCGAGCTCGAACATCAATGTTTCTGCCATCTCTCGGCGATTGTAGATTTCTGCGAGAAGGGTTTCTTTCGTGGTCCTTCGACGCGCCAGTGTCTTTGTCGTGTCTTGGAGCTGATTTCGTTTCTCGAGCATCTCTTTCGTGCGAACGAGGAGTGTCGACTTCGTCTCCTCGAGAGCCTCCTGGTCACTCAGGAAGCGCCTGATTTTCTGCCCATCTGCACGAGCGAGCCGGGACACATAACGATAGGCCCGGTTTAGCTCACTGGGCTCTTCAACGGAGAGAAGCAGGCGGACATAACTCAACCGACCCAGCTTGTAAAGACTGATAGACCGATCAGAGAGATAAGGCCTCAACTCTTGAATGGATGCCTCGAGGGCCTGGATTTGCTTCAATAGAGCATCGACTTCGCGGTAGCCCCGATCCAGTTCGAGCTTCAAGAGCTCGAGCTCTTCATGGGTGTAACGGATCTGAACCTCCAATCGGTGGAGCTCACCCAGTAAGGTCGTTTGCTTCTCGTCGAGTGAGCCAAGCTCCTTCCCCAAGGTGGCCAGCTTTTCGTTGAGAAGTTGTAGCTTCGCCTCCTCGGCGGCAAGACGCTCTTCAGCGCTGTCGCCGGGCTCTTCACTAGGTGCTCCGGTAGCCAGAAGGGCCAGAGAAATCCCAACCGCACAAACCACCCACCCAGAAGACGGGCGTCCAACTCTCCTCATTTTGCTCAAGATTGTTCTCAGAAAACGATGGCTAAGATAGCTTTATTATAAGGGATTTTAGTCGATTGGGGAACGGTTTTACACGAATCGAGCTCGCCCGGGCTTCCCCGGCCGCCCTTGGATCTATCCGATTTCACTTCCTGCTGCATTTTGATGCCTTAATATCCAATGTGTATACTCGATGTTTCGGTAGTGGATTATGCGTTATATGGGGCTGGACTTCGGAGACAAGCGAATAGGCATCGCTTTCTCGGACGCGGGCGGTGTGATTGCGTTGCCGAGAGAGACACTCCATCGAGACGGATTGAAGAAGGATCTCGACCAGCTCGTTGAAATGGCTTCAACCGAAAATGTCGGCAAGATCCTCGTGGGCATGCCCATCTCGATGGACGGCAGCCATGGTCCTCAAGCTCAAAAGGTGACGAAGTTCATCCAGGCACTCAGCGAGAAGACTGACATTCCCGTGGTGCCTTGGGATGAGCGGCTCACTACGGTAGTTGCAGAGCGAGTGCTTCTGGAAGGAAACGTCTCGCGCAATCGTCGTCGACAGGTGATCGACTAAATAGAGGCAGCTTACATGCTGCAAAGCTATCTCGACTTCCAAAGCCAAAAACAAAAATGAGGCTCGTGGCCCTGTTGCTCGCGCTAGTGGTCCTAGCTGCGGCGGCATTGGGCGGTATCGCTTACTACGGCTACCAGAAAGCCCACCAGCCCTATAGGGGCTTCTCCGAAGACGAAATCTTCTACACCGTTTCTCCCGGAGCATCGAGCTCTTCTATCGCTTTGGCCCTCGAAGACCGTGGCGTCATCGAGGATTCACGACTCTTCCTTGCGGCACTTTGGCATCGAAAAGCCACCCAGCGCCTGCAGGCCGGTGAATATCGATTCTCGGAAACCGCATCAATATTCGAAGTCATCGACCGCCTGGAGCGAGGCGACGTATATTATTTGTCGGTTACCATACCCGAAGGACTGACGCTCGCCGAGACGGCGTCGCTCTTCAAGGAAAAAGGCCTCGGAGACGCCGAGGAATTGGAAGGCCTCTTCAGGCAACCGGATCTCATCAACTCTTTGGATAGCGAGGCCTCGGACCTCGAGGGCTACCTCTTCCCGGAAACCTACCAACTGCCACGCCAACCGAGCGCTGAGGACATCACCCGCGCCCTGGTGTCACGCTTCAA
>JAUVQL010000159.1 GCA_030598165.1 Acidobacteriota bacterium
ACTCTCCCATGAGCCGCCAGTCCATCGGGTGAGGAAAATCCAAACTCTCGATGTGAAAAAAGACATCAAAGATAGGATCGGTGACGTTCAGCCGGACGATCTTGTGACCCGGCAAGACCTTGTACATCATCTTCTCGAAGTTGTCCCAATCCTGCATGATGAAATCATCCACCACTAAGAAACCGCCCTTGAAGAGATAGGTCCGGAGGCTTTCGGCTTCTTCTTCAGAGAGCATCGTGTATCCGGGCTCGCAAAGATAGGCCCACGGGTACTGGAAAAGCTCCGGGTCATCTAGGGCAAAAATGTTCCCGCCCCCCATATTGGGCTCGAGGTTGGTGAGCTCGCTCAAGATCTTCATGAAGTGCTGCTCGGCCCGTGGATAATCGTGATTCCACTTGAGGTCCAATCCCCAGGCATACCGACCTCTGCCCCAGTACCATGGATCGAATTTCAAGCGGACGAAGGTGAAACGGCCGTCATAGGGGAAATTCTCATAAGGTACATCGGGCACATCGACCCGACTCGCCATCAATGGAACGATGGTAAGGCCCAGAAGCACCAGCACCAGAGTCGAACGCCTCAAGACGACTCCTCACTTTCCTCTGGCTGTAGCTTCAACAGTAGATCGAGTGCATCATCGAAACTCGGAGCAATTTCCAGTGCCTTCAAGACCTCCCGGCGGGCTCCAGTTGTATCCCCGGCTTGGTGATAAGCAAGGGCCAACTCATAAAGGACTTGAGCCCGGTCCGCTACTTCAATGGCCACGAGGACCTTTCTTTCACGGATGACTTTGTCGTAGTCCTCGAGGCCTTGATACAGCTCGGCCATCTGCCGGTGTATAGAGACTTCAAACGGGTAAATGTAGACGGCGCGCTCCAGAATCTCGGCCGAGCCTTCTTCATCGTTCAACTGCCGTTTCAGCTCCGCTAATTCGAGATGGGCGTCGTAATGGTTCGAGTTGATGGAGACGAGAGACGAGAGCATCTCGGAGGCTTTCTCATTCTCTCCCCGATTCTTGTAGATCTGTGCAAGATACCAATAGGGGCTATCCTTGCCGCCGTACTCTGGGAACAACGTCTTGGCTCTCTCGAGGTAAGGCTCCGCTTCGGAAAATTTGTTCTCCCGAAACAACATGGACCCCATGGCGAGCTGCGCCAAGAAATTCTCGGGCTCCTCATCCGCCTTGTCGGTCAGATCCTGAAGCGTGAGCGCCTTTGCTGGAGCATCCTCCTTGGGCTCCGGCAAAACATCCGCTGCATGCCGGAAACGCTTTTCCAAATAACCGTCGAATTTTTCGTCGAAACAATCGGGGTCGCAACCGAGAACACTGCTAAAGATGGTTTCGGTGCTCTTCCCCGCCTTGTAACCCGCGAGCATCTCTAGAATCGCTTGAAAACCATGGTCTCGTTCGATGAGCTCACAAATCAAAGAAGCTTGATAATAGGAGTTCGTAATCTGCTGTGGATAGGTGGGTCGCACGAATCCGTTGTTGAGGTCTTTCAATGATAAGAGCTTGTCTTGCTGGTAAGCCATCAGGAAGGGGATGCTCACATCGTCTCCCCAACCAGGCCGGGCTAAACGCTCTTCATAAACCGAAAGTCCCTCGGAAAACCAGCGAGGGATCTTGTTGTTGGTGACTCCCAATGTCACGGTGTGGGCCAATTCGTGCCAAAGTGTGGAGCCCCAATTGAACTCACCTTTTTCCCGGGCGGAAGGTGAATCAATGGCTACGACTGGGCCAAAACAAACTCCCAGCGCCCCCAATCCGGCGAGTCCTATCGTCCGAACTGAGAAATCGGCATGAGACGGGTAGGCCTCTACGCGGATGGGAGTCGGTGGGTGATATTGATACCGTTGCGCCAGGTAGTCATAGGCTTCCTCGAGAAGGGATGTAGCATAGATAGAGAGGATATCCGATTCTTTCCCGTCAATGAAGATCAAGAATCGATCGCTTCTCGACTCTCGATATTGCGGAAACGTGTCAATGAGATCGAGAGTGTTTTTAATCCACACGTTGTAAGGATCGCCGGAAAACGAGCGCTCTAGATTCTGCCGGCCTTTTTCGATTTTGCCGAGCCGTAGTTGGTTTAGCCCCAAAATCCCGTATCCCGACCAAGACTTCTCATCGAGCCCCACCGATTGCCGTGCGAAATCGGAAGCCTCCTGATAAAGACGGTTGCGAACGCAAGCATCGGCAATGGTATTGTAGAAATCGGCATAGCGTGGATTAAGTGAGAAAGCTCTCTTCTGTGCGTCCTCGAAGCCCGCGGTATCCCCCTTTAGGAAACGTGCCGTCGCAAGAAGGGTGAGAGCTTCCAGGGAAACGGGATTGATGTCGAGCGCCTGCTCGGCTTCGCGCTCCGCTTCTTCATAGTTTTCGAGCTCGAGCTCCAAACGCCCCAGGAAGACATGAGCCGGCACCAGATTTGGATTGATCTCGAGCGCCAGCTTCGTCAACTCGTAGGCCTCGTAGGAGCCATCGAAATGCATCACACGCGCCATTCCCAACATGGCTCGAGGGTGAGCAGGATTCAGGGAGAGAATCTCGGCGAAGCTTTCGCGTGCGTCGGGACTATTGTATTTGTCCAAGAAGAGCTCGCCCACGGCAAGCCGTGCTTCGAAATTGCCTGGGTCCTCTCGAATAGCTTCATCGAAGGCCTTGAGCGCGTCCTTGAAGAGTTGAGCGTCCTTGACACCAAGATATCGACAAGCCGAACCGACGGCCGTCAACTCTTCCGATGAGAGTTTGTCACTCAGATTGTAGACATCGATAAAGGCATCGAACCGCAGCATAGCCTCATCGATCTCCCCTCGTTCATAGAAGAGTACCGCCAAGTTGAGCTGGGCGATCCGGCGGTCGGACGCTCTCGAGACATTGGCCCGTGCGAAGGCGTCTCGTGCCGCGTCGATACGCCCCGTTTCATAAAGGATTTCCCCCAATGTGTTTGTGAGATCGTTGGAACCTGGCCTTTGTGCCTCGTACTCTCGCGCTCTTTGTTCAGCTTCTTTATAGCGACCCGTCTCCCGCAACGCTCGTATGAGCTCTCGATAAGCTTGGAGGTTGGCACCCTCACCCTCGACGATCGCGGTTAAGGTGTCGATGGTTTCCTGATAACCATCGTCCGTTATGGGCTCCTTGGTATCTTGGGGCTGTGCAGAGGCCGAAGAAACGGACAGCAGAATAGCTGCGAGTAGAGCAACGGGAGTGCATCTCATGACTGGGTGCGCTCCTTTTTCTTTTTTTCGAGCTCCTTGAGCCCACGTCTCTTCTTTGCGAACTCCAGTAGGAGTGTCTCGAGCTCGTTCATATAAAGCTCGGAAGACATGCCGTCCTTTTGTTGCTTCAATGTCTCGATGCGGTCTTCGATGGCCTGAACCTCTTCGGATAAAGCAGCCAACTCCGGATCATCGACCACTCGCTCCCCGCCCGTGTGACGATCGCCCGAAAGAAAGGCGGAAGCGGCTCGGGAGTCTTGGTCTTCGAGAACGGCATGTTCCGTTTGCAAACGGTTTTCCTCCTCATAGAAGCGGGTCACCTGGAGTCTTGCGAACTCGAAGGCCTCGAGTACGGATACATTGTTGTCTTTGTTGACGTCGGCCCCTTCTTCCGCGTAAGCCTGTACGAAATACCCGCCGAAGACGGTTTCATTCCTTTCCAAGCCACTCTTGGTGGCTGTCACAACGACTCGGTTCTCGCCGGATAGAGCTTTGACGAAGCCTCCGCTTGCGCTGGCCGCGTTGACAAAGACGACTTGCTGCGTCGCGAAGGGTGCCAGGAGTGCCCGAAACTCCTCGGCCGTCATATCCGGACCGGGGAGATTGAACCTCGACTCTTCCGAACGATAGCTCCCGTGCCCGATGAGCAGCACAAAGATTTGATCTCCCGGCCGGACGCGTTCCGCAAGAGCCTTCACGGCCTTTTGGACGTTTTCTTTTGTCGATTTAGCGTGGATCCGGTCCGGATCTTTATCCGGCTTCTCAGCAAGGTACCAAATATTGTCTTCGGGAACACCCATCCGCTCAGTGGCCGCTTCCTGCATTTTGAGTGCCCACTCGTGGAAACGCTCACTATAAGTTTCCTCTCCACCAAGGCCACTTATAATGAGAAGATAGTTCGCCCCGGCCGCCTCGAGGGGAGCCGCGGCAGCAAGGGCCGCCAGGCCAACCGCCAAGGCAATACTGATTCTTCCGGTCAAACCAGCCCCCTGGTTTTGCGATAACTCCACTCCGTCGCCAAAAGGCCAACGAGGAACAAGAACACCA
>JAUVQL010000240.1 GCA_030598165.1 Acidobacteriota bacterium
CGTGAGGTGAGTTTTTTCGGCCTCAATCAGCTTCTTGAGCTGAGGGCTATCGCCGAGAATTTCCAGGATGGACTGGTAATAGAAAAGCGTCGACCGTTCGAACGCGAGAGCTTTCACTAGAGCATCGTCTGGCGTAGTAATTGCAGCGGTATCCTCGAGTGCCCTCTTATCAAAGAATTGAGACATAGCCGCCGCCTGGAGAAATAGTCCGGCGTCCTCCTGCTGGATAGTATCCTTTTCCGCTGGAACTTCATCCAACAATTTCTTGAATTGGACCTCGTGGGCGGCCTCGTCTTCGGCCAACTGCTTGAATACGCGAGCGACTTCGCTCTCGTCCGAAAACTTTTTGGCTATCTCTCGATAATACTTCGCGCCAAGCTCCTCGGTGGCAACCGCCATCTCGATGGCTCTTTTAAGCGTCAGACTCTCCATTGTCATTCTCCCTATACATCCGTCATCATGCGTTCAAATACCCACCGACAAGCAGCATCACCTTCATCCTTCAACAGCTTAAACATGACTTACCCGGATGGCAAATAATTTTGCTTGCAGAGACGCAGAGGTAGGGTGCGGTGATATCTGGGTTGCGGTGACGGCGCGCTCTGGTTGTCAGTGAATGGTTTCGCTGCGGGGACCTATTTCCTTCGCGAGATTGGCCAGCGTTTCGCTCAATCCCCTCTCTTCTATTTGCTCGAGAAGCTCGTAGAATTTCTGCATGTAGCGCCTTATGCTCCCCGTAACTTCGTCATCGAGCCGAGTAAAGTGTAGCCCTATGCCGACGGGGATCTTCCCGACCGGAGCGTTCTTGGTGTCCGTCTGCCAAACGACTGTGGCTTCTGCGTCGTGCTCGCCCAGTCCCCACGGCAGAACGAAGTGCAACTCGAGGATCTCACCTACCGGAATTTCTGCTTCCGTAGCAAGAAAAGCACCGGTTTCACTGAGGTTGGTCAAATAGCCTTGCGTCACTTCTCCGCCGCGTGGAAAGCTTGTCTTAATCACGAGAGGACTCAAGCGCTCGAGCTTTCTTCTCTCAGACATACTCTCTAGCCTCCAAATTTGATGGGGTATCCGGTACCCTCGCTCACCGGTATTTCATACAACGGCCATATGCGGGGCGTCCCTCCACCAGGCACCCTAGATTTTTCGATGAATACAAGTATTGACTCATAGTTTAACATAGAGAAAACATAGGTCGGTAGGCTGAGAGCTCCACCCTCAATCCGCAGCCTGTACAACAGCGTTGACGATCGTGGATTCCGGTTGGGCCCCTATCAGCTCCATTTTGTCGTTTAGAACGATCTTGGGTACCCCCGTGACCTCGTACCGTTGAGCCAAGTCCGGGAACTCGCTTATCTCGACAACGTCCGCCGTTACGTGCTCGCTTTCGATTGCCATCTGGTGCGCCAACCTGGCGACGGAAGGACAGTGTGGTCACATGGGTGTCGTAAAGACTTGAATATGCACGTCCTTGCTGAGCGTTCCCAATGCCTCCCGACTCCCCTCGTTGAGCGAAGTCGTACCTTTGGATGTCTCGAGGATATCGTCGATGAAGGCGGGAAACTCGAGACCGGCGGGAATCCCGAAGAATCGAACCCTTCCCTGTGCCTTGCCTTCCAGGAGGATTGCGGGAATACGGTAGATTCTCAGTTCGGAGGCCCGCTCCTGCTCACCGTAGAAGTCGTGAACGTCCAACTGGAGCTTGTCCGAAAGAGCCGTCACTTCATGGAGAAGCTCTCCCGTTTGCTTGCAGGCCATGCATTCTCTTCCCGGCACGACGAGCGGACTGTCCTCTTTGGTATAGAACGTCACCTTCACGTCATCGACCATTTCTTTTTCCAGCACTTCACGAAGTTGCTTTTGGTTCGACTCGGATAACATCGGCATCGAGACTCACTCCTTTTGTGTATCAATCCTCTCGAAATAGAGGTCTATGGCCGCAAATTCGGTTTTTCGTGCACCGGCGTGAAGCATTTCCTTCATTGCGTTTTCGGAATCACCAGGATGTACGTCCACACCTCTTACCGCGTCACTCAAAAACACCGCACGAAAACCCTCTTTCAGAGCGTCCAGAACCGTGGCTCTAACGCAATAGTCCGTGGCCAGACCGCCGATGAAGATGTCCTTGACTCCATTTCGGCGAAGTGCATCGGGCAAAAGCGTCCCTTCTTCGTCTCGTGCTTGGAACGCGGAGTAGGCATCCTCATCATGGCCGGTCCCTTTGGACAGGACGATCGCGGTTTCCGGGCACTCCAAATCAGTGTGAAATTGAGCGCCTTTCGTTCCGGCCACACAGTGCGGAGGCCAAGGCCCGCCCCACTGCTTGAAGTGGGTCGTCTCCTCAGGGTGCCAGTCCCGAGTGGCATAAACGGGAAATCCCATCGCAGAGAACTTGCGTATGTACCTGTTCAGGACCGGTATGATCGCGTCACCGCCATCGACGCCCAGGGAGCCTCCGGGACAAAAATCGTTTTGTACATCGACAATGATGAGTGCTGCGTTTTGTCTCAGCATGAGAGAGGGGTGCTTTGGCCGGCCTGCTAGCCCGCGTGGCTGCGTATGGCTTTCAGCATGTCCAACGTCGTGACGATTCCGACCACTCGATCATCCTGCGTCACTATGAGACGGTGTATACGGCCTCCAATCATCGTGTCCGCCATCTCGGCGATGCTCGTGTCTTCCGAAACCTTGAAGATCAAAGGTGTCATGATGTCCCGAACCTTCAGTCCTTCGTCTTCGATGACATGAAACTCCCCGAGCTCGTCCTCATCAATCTTGTCTTCCCAGCCACGCAGGTAATAACTCACCTCTCGTTTCTCCTTTAGGGCGGCATCCCGTCGGGCCCCGCTGCGTACGATATCGGTTCCAGAGACGACGCCGACCAATTTGCCCGACTCGTCGACTACCGGCGCACCGGTTATCATATTCGAGGTCAAGACGTTGGTAAGCTCCTGGATGGTCATACTCTCATGGGCAACGATGACGTTGGGATTCATGATGTCTTGTGCAATTAAGTTTTTCATGTCAGAGCTCCTCCCTAACCGTGGCGTCCTCAGTATAGAATACCCTTAGTCTCCAGCCAACTATTCTAATTCCTTACTCAACAGCTACTTACAACTGGGGAACCGGCC
>JAUVQL010000258.1 GCA_030598165.1 Acidobacteriota bacterium
CTCACGGTTTGCTCCGATTACTCCACGTCCGCCATGAGGATGGGCGGGATGTGCAACATCGTGACTTCCGCCGACCGACCCAAGTAGCTTTTCGCCATGGCGATTGCTTCCGTCAGAGTCTCTGCTCTATCCCAGCCGAGAGTGGCCGGCACGTGCTCGTTCTCGGCCCCGGCAGCGATGATCTTTCCCACGTGTTTCGTACCGTTGTAGCCCCAGTACCACATGAAGAAGGGATGGGCGCCGTGATAGGCGTTGCCTTGGCGGTACATCTGGATGTAGCTCGGATTCTTGGCAAATTCCAACTCATACTTCTCCCGCATCACGAAGGGATCGCGGGTCTCGGGTAGAATCCGATTGAAGAACTCGATATAGCTGGGATTGAAATCCGGATCGAAGTCGTCGTATAGAGGATGGGCCAAAATCAAGACGCCACCCTCTTTTACCATCGGCTGGTACCGGTACATGTTGAACAAGTAACCCGGCCCCATGACATGCACCAAGATAGGGTTGGTGATGGAGTTCACGCTATAAGGCGAAATGAAGGGCACACCGATGATCAGGATGTCGGCCTGGCCTTTGATGCGGATACAGTACTGTTCGTAGAGCTTCGCGAGCGTTTTTTCGTGCACCGGCTCCGTGGCTCCCGCCACGCAGCAAATAAGCTCGTACCAAGCCGGTGCCGCTTGAAAGAATGCCCGGCGCGCCGCATGGCTCATCTTGTCGAGAGACCACTTCGTCGCTTTCACCTTGAGCTTGTCCCCTTCGGTGAAGTCGTCCTCGTTCTTGCCGAGGAAATCGAGCTGGTCGTGGTACATGCGGTTGTTCAAGACCGTCTCGATGTGAAACACATTGAGTTGCTCGTCCACGAGCTTCCCCATACGATTGATTTTCGTCGCAAGCATGGACCGCGGGGGATCCATGTAGCTCCACGACTTGGAGATCGTATCGGGCTCGTGGTGAGGTATGACGCTTTCGTAGTCCATCAAACCCAAGGAGACGGACTTGTGGCCGCCATCCATCGGCGTCAGGCAAATGTTGAGGTAAATGAGAAGATCGCTCTCCGCAGCCCGACGGTTGATGCGAAGCTCCTCACCATGATCGGTCGTTCCCAAAGAAACGATGCCGTCCGGATCCTCACCGTCATGGTTGTAGTAGCGATCGGGATAGTACTCGTTGAAGATTTCCTTTCCGACCATGCGCTTGAGCTCCGACTTCGTCATTTTCCTATGGAGCCCGACGGCGGAGATCAAATGAATATCATCGATCCCGTGGTCGGAGAGCATCTCCAAGATGACCTCGAGCATCGTCTGCCGGATGTCCGGCGTGCGCATGGGCGGCAGTGGAAGAGAGATGTCGTCCATTGCGATCGTCACCTGCATCCCAGGTTTGAGCTGAGCGTGCAACGGATCACAACCCAACGGGTGATTGATCGCATAGCGGATGGCCGCACGTGGATTGGCGAGTCCTTGGATCGGCGGCTTGGGATAGATGACCCGCGTTCCCACCGGCAAGTCTTCTTCCAGGATGCTCTCGCCACAATGAAGGAGGCGTGGCGCCGAGTCTGTATCGATGAATACGACTTCCGGGTCTATCTTGCGACGCAACATGGGACTCATCGATTCAATGCTCCTTCTTCTTCTTCAGGTTGAGGATGGGCCAGTCGTGTCTGAGCGCCGTACTTTTCAGCCTCAGGTCCGGATTGGTGGCCGTCGGATGTCCCACCATGGCGAGCATGGGTAAGTCACTCATGCTGTCGGCATAGCTATAGCAGTCGCTAAGCGGGATACGTTCCCGCTCGGCATAACTACGAATCCATGATGCCTTGGTAGCGCTGGCCATGACCGGCGGGACCAGTCTCCCCGTCGCAGAACCGTCATTGAATTCCAGCCGATTGGCGGCGTACTCCGTGATGCCGAGATAACACAGGAGCGGCTGGATCGTTATGTCCAAGGCACCCGTCACAACAACTTGGCGAAGCCCCATACTCCGCGACTTGTCGAGAAGCTCTAGGGTTCCCGGATAAATCGACGGCTTGACGACATCTTCGAACAGCTCCTCTGCGAGATATCTCAGGCGGTCTTCAGCCTCCCCTCGATACCATTTGTAGAAGAGCACATTGAAGACATTCCGACTGTAGAGATCGGTGGCTAGAAAAACCGGCAATCCTGCGACGGTCGCCGCTGTTTTCCCGATACTCCGGAGAATCCCCTGGTTGTTCCGAGCGTAGAAGGCAAAGACATTCACGAGATTCGTGCTGACCAGTGTGCCGTCCAAGTCGTAAAACGCTGCTGCTGAAGACAAATTTGCTTCTCCAATTACTCCATCAGCTGTATGCCCGTGGGCACGCTGCCCGAGACCGAAGTGGTTGCGGCGTCTACTTTAGCACGGGTGATTCTGTAAGGAACTTGGCACACTTCCGCCCCCGCCTCACGGCAGATGAAAAATAATACGCGTTCCGTGGGTAAATCTTCAACCATGAGGGACTTTTCCTTTGAATCGACCCTTTTTCGACAAATGTTCGCCCACCAGAACCTCAGTTGACCACTGACGGTGTTGACCCAAAACACCCACGAGATTAGGATGTTAGGTTTCATGACTATGGATTTCACAACATCGAACTTTGGGCAGGCTCGCAGGCAACCGCCCGTTTACCTAGCCGTCCACCGTCTCGTTGCGGCGGCCCACCAGGAGCTTTGACGCTTATGAC
>JAUVQL010000174.1 GCA_030598165.1 Acidobacteriota bacterium
ACATCCATGCCCACGTAATGACCTATACCGCCCGTCAAGCCGCGTGGGTCAAGACCTTTGTCTTTCATGACCTTAGCGACATGTTTGTGAACATCTTCTGTTGTGATTCCGGGCCGGTAGGTCTCGATGCAGGCTTTCTGAACCGCCAAGACGATTTCATAAACCTCCCTCTGTTCGGGAGTAAATTTCCCGGTGGCGGGCCAGGTTCTGGTGATATCCATTGTCTGGTAGGCAAGGTTCGCCCCAAAATCCATGAGTATCAGATCACCCTCTTCGACTTTTCTCGATTTCTTTGCGTAGTGCCAAACACAAGTGTTGGGACCAGAGCCGACAATCGAAAACTCTTCGGCCGCTCCGTTTCTTAGTACGACGTTCATGGCGGCAGCATGTAGCTCATATTCATAAACGCCGGGTTTCGTTGCGAGAATGGCCTGTTTCACCGCTTCTGCTGAGATTGTTCCGTTTTTCCGCAGAATTTCAATCTCTTCCGTCGATTTGATGACCCGCAACTCCGCAACGATAGGTTCGATGTCTTTGATCTCGACAATGGGGTAACGCTCTTTCAGCTTCTTGATACGGTAGTTGTCCAGCGAGAGGCGATCGTTGTAATGGATCCTCTGTGTGCGTCCGATGAAGATGCGGTCCTCCCAAAGCTTCGGCGACAATCTGACATGAAATGTGAGTCCGTTTTCGACGGTTTTCCGAGCAAGGAACTCGTCGAAATAATTGAGAGGGTAGATATCGGTCACTCCCGTCTTGACTTTTGCGTCGGCATCGGCCAGTAAATTCGGGCCTTCCACCATGTTCTCCCTTGGATTTTGTCGAGGCAAGAACAGATAGGAATCCTTGGTTTTTGGCGCCATGACCAAGATGGAGTTCATGTCTTCGACGCCCGACAGATAGTAGAAATTGTTGTCTTGCTTGCGGGAGTCCGGTTCTCCGAACAGGATGATCAGTCCGTTTTCAACGCGATCCATCAAAGCGTTTCTACGTTTGACGAGCTCCTCGGTCGAATAACCTACCGGCTGAGAATAGGTCAGCCCGTGAGTCGTTAAGATAATCAAGAGTGCGATGGACATGGTCTTCATGGTCGCATTTTGGCTCATGGCTTGCCTCCTGTTCCGAACCGCAGTGCATAGAGGGTGCTGCGGATTCTAGATCGAGTCGTTACGGACACTCAAACGCTTCGTCATCAATCGATCGAGAATCCAGACACCAGCGAGGATGAGAAAGAAATAGGCGGGCATGACGAAGCGCGGCATCTCACCGGAAGGGAAATTCTGGATGTAGGCGAAAGGAAGTAAATGGGCGAAGTAGGCGATGGTGAGGAATCTGAGTCGAGTTACTGTCGCGAGAAGAAGTCCTAATATTCCAGCGAACAGGGTGAGACAATTCATCCATGGGAAACGGGCTAATCCGCGCCAATAGGTGCGGAGAGGAAGTGTGCTCAAACCTTTGAACGTGCCTTTGGCGAGGTCCTCAACGTTATGGTCCAAGAAGTAACGGGAGAGGCTCACCGGGCGGGTGGCTCGCTCCGCATGTTCAGCGTCCAGCCAAAACTGGGTATGGAAACTAACCGCATAAAAGGCGTCGCCGTGGGCGCGATAGCAATTCATCAAAAAGGGGCCGATGAGTGCAAGGATCGTAATAGAGGACACCAAGGCGTACTTCCATCCTTCCTCTTTCCGTCGGTACCAGGCCTGTAATAAAAGGAGAGGTACCACAAAACTCAGTCCACTCAGGCGAATAAGACAGACGGCCGACCCCAATATACCCGTTACAACGGCGTTGACAGGCCACCATCGGGATTTACCGAGAAAAATCCAACCGACGAGGGCCAGAACGAAAAAGACATAGGTGCTCATTCGGTATCCCGTCGGCGCTTCGAGGATCAACCACTCATGGAGTACGACCGGCAGGAGGGCTGCGAGCGCCCACCAGCGATTCGTCATCTGCTTTGCGAGAAGATAGAAGAGTAGCAGAGTGGTGACTGAAAAGAAGAAGCTCAGGATAAGGATTCCTATTTCGTTACCTCCCGAGAGCCAAAGGGAAAAACTGACCAGCGCAACGTAGAAAGGCTCACGGAATGAAGCATCGTAGAATCCAATGAAGCTCATTGACTGAGCCCGATCCAAGTAGCTGCGGACGTCGGCCCGGTAGGGATCCTCGGGGGCGTTTTGCGGATTGAACAAACTATAGTTGGGCAGTATGGGTTGAAGCCATTGGTGTACTGTGTCCGCAGAGCGGTTATCTTCAACGAAGCGGGAGTGAACCAGAAGGGCGTCGAATCGAAGGAGAAGTCCAAAGAGAATGAGTGCCGCGGCGGCGGCTCGTGGTATCCAAGAGGCAGCCGGTGGGGAGCTAAGGAGCTCTTTCCAGAAACGACGTGTCTGTCCGGACCGTAGAATCCAGCAAAAAGCGAGGGCCCACCAAACCAGCCATGTAACACAACAAACGGCAGCCTGCCACTCCTTGCGATTCGACGCGACAATGTCGAGTTCCTCTGGCCGACTGGAAACATAGTGTTCGAGTCCCAATAACTCGATCCAGGCTGGCCGAGCCCACACGAGGTCCAAATGGGCCGGTCCACCTTTTTGTTCATAAAGAAGCCTGAAACGGTGAACGCCTGACTCGAGTGTTGTCGTCGTCTCTCGAGACGACGGAACGAGAGTCCAGTCATCGATCTGAAGTGAGCAGGAGTCGTCGCAGGTCAGGAAGAATCGATGGTCACCGGTCTCGGGTACCAGAAGGTATCCTTCGATGTCGAGAGCAACGTTCCGCCGTCGGCCCACGAGCCGGTGGAGATACCGACGGTTTTCGAGGCGTAGCCTGTCGAGACTCGAGAGCCGTTCCAATGATCGGTCGGGATCCGATGCCCGGGACACTTTAACGGTGAGGGTTGGTGATGCCGTGAAAGTCGCTTGGTACCAAAGTGAGAGCGGCCAGGCTAGAAGCAGCAATGCAATCCCCGCTGCTACGTGCCTTCCCACGTCGGGACGCCGAGAAACGACCGGAACGAGAAAGAAAGCCAGGAGAGTAAGCAGGGCGAGCCAATGAAGCTCGAGGCCTGGAGACTCGATGGCACCCAACCGAATTCCGGACTCGCCGGACAGCCGAAGGCCCGTTGCGGTAACGAGAATCGCGAGAAGAACGAGGCCCCTTCTGCTATCCGGCAAAATGGCCATCATGAGGTAGGGTGTCGTCCGCTATTCTTGGCGGTCATAGACGTTTCGTACGACGAGGGGCTGCTTGAACCTCTTGCTTTCGAAGTGCACCGTGAGTGACATCCTGGTTCCGTCCGCGGAGAGGGAATAGACCTCGGCGATCTTGCCGTCTTTGTCCAGCTTTTGCTCCACGACAATGCGATTACCTCTACGCGTGCAGATGGTTTCGAGGTTGGCTCCACCGGGAGTTTGTCTCTTGTGCTTCTTTCCATCTATGTAGAAAATGCGGACCCGGCCGATCCCATCATCAATACGTAGCTCGCCGGATCCTTCTTCGATGGAGAGCTCCTCGGCAAACTGAACGAATGTGGCAATGACATACGTCAAGCGGTTTTGGATCTGCGGTATCTCCTCGGAGAGGATGTTGCGGCCACCTTTGGTTGCCTTGTTGAAATAATCACGAGCTGTCTCTTTGATTTTTTGTTCTGCGTCATCGCTCTCATCCGGATTTCGCAACCAGTAGCCGCTCAGAGACGACCTTTCTTGGCCGAAATGCGGTTCGGCCAGTAAAGCCCATATCGCCGGTACCGTGAGGATGAAAAGAAAACGACGCGTAGCTCGTTGACACCGATTTTGCATAGTTAGATCGCCTCCAACATCATGCCTTCCACTGTTTTTATCTCATTTGTGGAGGTGAACGCACCTCTCTCATTTTTGGCGACTGACACCAAAGAGCATTCCGGATCGTGAGTAAAGAACAGGCGGACGCCGCGGGCCATCTTGTCCTCGAGGAATCCGCGTTTCTCGTCGATTAGAATCTCGGGGTATCTGTCGTATCCCATCGTCACGGGGACGTGGACCCACGGCCGGCCCGGAATGAGATCGGCGCAAAA
>JAUVQL010000187.1 GCA_030598165.1 Acidobacteriota bacterium
CAATTCCCAGTGCCAATGTGAGCTCTACAGCGACCGCAAAAAACTTGTTCCGCGCCAGTGTACGTAAGCCGTTCCGTATGTCCTGGAGCATCGTTTCGAGAAACCCGAATCGCCAAGCGCTCCGGCTGTCCTCCATCATCAAGCTGCGGTTTCCGAACTCGCGGCGGGCCGCCCACCGCGCTTCGTCCTCGGGCAAACCTTTGTCTACGAGCTCCTGGATCTTCATCTCGTGGTGAAACCGCATTTCCTCTTCGAGCTCACGGTCGAGCCTCGCCCGTCGACCCAGATAAACAAGGCGTCTCAGGTTTTCTCCGAGCTTGCCCATTGTAGTCCTCCTTCACTCGTAGCGAAGCGCCGTGGAAGGATCTAGACGTGATGCTTTCCAAGCCGGCAGATAGCCGGCAAAGAGCGCAACCAGGCAAAGAACGAGGGTGGCACCCAATATCGTCGCGATGTCCATGGATCCCAGGCCGAAGAGTAGGCTCGAGGCAAGCCGAGTCGTTGCCAGGGCAGCTGGGATTCCTATGAGCACTCCGATGCCCACCAAAATCAAGCCGTCTCGGAGGACCATCCAGAGCACTTGAAGCCGCCCTGCACCGAGAGCGATGCGAATACCGATCTCATTGGTTCTTTGCGCCACCCCATAGGCCAGCACACCATAGAGCCCAATGGATGCCAAGAGAAGCGCCAACAAGCCAAAGAAACTCGTCAACCGGCTGATGAGCTTGTCACCTCGTAACGACCGATCAATTTGCTCGTCGAGGGTCTTCACCTCGAGAATTGGAAGGTTCTCCCCAACTTCGGTAACAGCTTGTCGGACGAGAGGCGTCACGGCGGTTGGGTCCCCGGTCGTACGCACCTCCAACGACTCGAGGTAATCCAATGTCTGCATCACCGGGAAATAAACGAAGCGAGGTGTCTCGTCTCGATAATCGTAATACACGATATCTTTCGCGACGCCTACGATTTCGAGGTCACTACTGGACTCTTCCCCTTCGATACCGAACCGTTTTCCGAGAGGCGAATCTTCACCATAGAAATGGCGTGCAAAGGTCTCGTTGACGACAACCACTTGCGGTGCACCATCTCTGTCCTTTGGCTCGATGG
This sequence comes from Acidobacteriota bacterium, assembly GCA_030598165.1. The sequence continues at coordinate 1,108 of JAUVQL010000187.1, forward strand.
GTCTCCCCAGAATCACCGGAGCACCGACGGTCTCGAAGTAGCCCGGTGTGACCATCGTTGCCTCGATCCCGAGATCTTCGTCCCTCTGCGGAGTGTATCCATCGATGGCAATCTCCGTCCTCCAACGCGCGTTCCTGAACAAATGGAACAGAGACAGGCTGGCGGAGCGGACTTGCGGTATGACCTCGACTCGTTCGACCAAGGCATCGTAGAGGTGCGGCAGCTGTTCTTCTGTATAGCCCCCACCTCGCGGATCGATCTCCAAGAGGAGTACGCCCTCGGAGCGAAAGCCGGTCTCCTGACTCCGCAGGTTCTCCAAGCTCCGGAGGAATAGCCCCGCACCGATCAGGAGAAGAAGAGAGATGGCGACTTGAGCGACGACGAGGGCTTTCCGCAACCTCCACCCATCGCGGCCCGATTGTCGCGTTGCACCTTGGTTCCTGAGCGACGCGTTCAAATCGACGCGGGTCGCCCGAAGCGCCGGCACCAATCCAAAGAGGAGCGCGGTTAGAACAGAGACGGCCAACGTAAAGCCCAAAATGCGTCCGTCCAATGGAACTTCGAGGGGAATGGGTGTCGCGCCACGGGAGAGAAATCCCAAAAGGAGATCTGTCGTCCATCGGGTCATCAGCAGGCCTATCGCACCACCGGCAAACGCGAGTATCAGACTCTCAGTCAGAAGCTGACGGACCAGCCGGCTTCGGCTGGATCCTAGAGCCATGCGAAGGGCCACTTCCCGTCGCCGCCCCGAAGCTCGCGCTAACAGTAAATTGCCGACGTTGGCGCAAGCAATGAGCAGCACGAGTCCCACGACTCCCATCAAAATCAGCAGCGGCTCGGTATAACGTCTCCGCAGGTTGGCAAAACCTCCCGCGAAGGACATCAGTTCCATCTCGAGCTTGGAGATCGCTTCCTCGAACTCCGGCGTCACTTCCGAGCCTTGTTCCTCGACCAAGAGTCGGTGAAACAAATCGTCCGTGCGCGCCGTGACTTGAGCCTCCGTGACTCCCTTCTTCACCCGGCCGATGACGCGCATCCACATCGTGGTCATGTCATCGAGACGTGACGTTTCACGCATGAGCTCAGCCTGCATCATCATAGGGACCCATACGTCGGTGGAACGACCGGCGGTTACACCGAAGAACTCAGGCGAGGTAACGCCGAGAATCGTGTACTCCGTGCCGTTCATCCGCAGGCTGCTCCCGACAACCGTTGGGCTCTGCCCGAATTTTCTCGCCCAATACCCATGAGAAATAACCGCCACCGGGTGAGCTCCAGGCGTTGAATCATCATCAGGCGTCAGCGTCCGCCCCACGACCGATCGAACGCCGAGCAATGAGAAAAAGTTGCCGGTCACGAGCCGGGTCTCGACTCTTTCAACGGCAGCTCCTGAGGAGACGACATCTGGACTCACATAGGCGTTAATGGAAAAACTCGAAATGGCAGCCAACTCCCCAAATACATCGGTGTGCTCACGAAAATTCCGATACAAAGGGTTCGAGATCAGAGTGGTGCTCCTAGCGCCAGCCTGATCATCACTCATGGTTCCCGCCATTGAGCTTGTGCCAAATACGTACAGCTCGTGAGGATCTTCTACCGGCAGCACACGCAGCATCACCGAGTCCACGAGCGTAAAGATGGCAGTATTGGCCCCAATCCCTAATGCGAGGGTAAGCACAACGGCAACGGTGAATATCGGATTTCTAACGAGCGTTCGCAATCCGTAGCGACCATCTTGGAGGAATGTCTCGAACCAACCGAATTGCCATGGGCTGCGGCTATCTTGCTTCGCCAAGGATCGGTTACCGAACTCACGCAGTGCTGCAAATCGGGCGTCCTCTTCCGGCATACCCGAGTCCACGAGCTCCTTCCTCTTCATGTCGATGTGGAAGCGGATCTCCTCGTCCAACTCCTGCTGGAGCTTTTTCCGCCGCCCAAGATACTGGAAACGCCTAAAGAACTCGCCCAGCTTGTTCATAGAACACCTCTCCATTACCCGGCAGGCTGCATGACATGTGCGATGGCTTCCATCATTCGCTCGAATGAAGCCACCTCCTTCGCCAGCTGATTCTTTCCTTTGCGAGTCAACTGGTAATAGCGCGCTCGACGTTTGTTCTCCGACTCACCCCACTCCGCCTGGATGTAGCCCTGGACTCTCAATCGTTGCAGCGCCGGATAAAGGGACCCTTCGCCGACCTGAAGCACGTCTTTCGATCTTTGGCGAATGAATTGAGCAATGCCGTACCCGTGCATCTGCTCCAACGTGAGGGTTTGGAGAATGAGCATGTCCAGCGTACCCGGCAGAAAGTCATTTTCCTTCATGTTGTTCGCTCCCATCGACTATCGATGGGAGCATAGACTGCGATTTCTCGAGTGTCAAGGAATCCGGGCAATGTGAATCTCGTAACTAGTGAGATTGGGCCACCGCAAGCTCTAGAGGGAGGAAATTTCGAGGGGGATTCCAGCTGTAGAACGCAGGTTCGGGCATGTTCTGGTCTCCAGGCCAGAATCCTGCGCTGATGACTTCCTGGGAGTTAACTTCTCAAAGCTTTCGACAGGAGTCGGTTGAGCTCCGTTAGCTCCCCCGGATCCAGATTTTGGAACTGTCGGGAATGTAGCTGAAGAACCTGCTGGTCTAATCTGGCGAGCAGCTCTTTTCCTTCTTCTCGGAGGGTGACGTAAACCCGCCGCCTGTCTTCCAAACTACGCCGCCGGTCGATAA
>JAUVQL010000101.1 GCA_030598165.1 Acidobacteriota bacterium
TAGTCGGTTGTGAGCGCATGCCAATCGACGACACAATAAAACGTCTCGTACTCCTCCTGCATCGCGACCCAGTTGTCCCAAGCGCCCACCAGATTACCCAAGTGCGGATGACCTGTGGGACGGATTCCGGAGAGTACGCGCTCGCGACTCATAGTCCTCCTCCGAACTGCATTAACACTCTGATGACCGGCCAGGCAAGATAATCGAACACGACATCCAGCGCACCACTAATCAGGAGCAAAACAAGGATCATGAAACCGTAGGGCCTCACGACTCGACCATAAACCTCCGCAAGGCCACGCGGGAGGCCCCAGGAAGCAATGTGGGAGCCATCGAGCGGGGGCACCGGTATGAGGTTGAAAATCCCCAGGACGACATTCAAAACGATGCCTATTCTTGCAATGAATACCAACAGTTGGGACCTGTCGAGCCCGAAGCTCTGGATCATCACGGAATACAGCACTGCAAAAGCCACTGCCAAAACGAAATTGCTGAAAGGTCCAGCTCCAGCACTTAATATCTCTCCTTGGCGTACGTTCGTGAAATGCCGCGGTTGAATAGGAACCGGCTTGGCCCACCCGAACACGATACCGCCCGCGAACAAACCGACCAATGGAAAGACAACGGTACCAAACGGGTCCATATGAACGAGCGGATTGAGGGAAATGCGTCCTGCTCTAAACGCGGTCTCATCTCCCATTCGAAGCGCCGTCCAGGCATGAGCGCTTTCGTGCACACTGAGAGAAAAGAGGAGCACGAGGTATGTCGATAGAATTTCAAGGATCCGTTGTAGTTCCAAGGCTTCTTCCTTGCTAAATCCGTCCTTCTTAATGTCCAGATCGCGCCATGCTAGCATCCGCCTTCGTTCACTTGCAACGGATATCTAACTGCGGCGAGACAAGCCCGCCTAACCAAGATTGTAGCCGCACATTAACGCAAATAAACGCGAATCTCCTCTCCAATTTGCGTTCATGCGCGGCTTCTTTTTTTGCCGTCTTCGCGTTGATTCTTCTCTTCAACTCATTTCCGCTAACTGTCGGTAAACACGCTCGGCGAGCTTTCGCCCCAGCACGGGTGCGAGCTCGTCTACCGACGCTTCCTTGACCCCTCGATAGCTTTTGAAATGAGTCAGCAACAGTTTCTTCTTTTTGGGGCCAATCCCCAAAATGTCATCGAGCTTGGAATGGAGGCTTCGCTCCCGCCGCCTCTTGCGGTGGAAGGTAATGGCAAAACGGTGCGCCTCGTCACGGATCCGCTGTATCAGTTGGAGGGAGGGGGAGCTCTTGGGGAGGACAATGGGACCAGGCGTTCCGGGCCGGAAAAGGAGTTCTTCTTTCTTGGCGATGCTCACCATGGGCAGATGCGAGAGGCCGAGCTCGGTCAGCGCTTCCTGCGCTGCGCCGAGTTGTCCCTTGCCTCCATCGATGAGGACGAGATCCGGAAACTCATTACCTTCTTCGAGCACACGCCGGTAACGCCGCAGGACGACTTCATGCATGGAAGCGAAATCATCCGGCTTTCCGATGACCGACCTAATCTTGAACTTGCGGTAATCACTTCGGCTTGGATGACCGCGCTCGAAGACCACCATTGACGCAACGATATCCGATCCTTGAATGTTCGATATGTCGAAGGCCTCGATCCGTTCGGGAGCCTCCGGAAGCTCGAGGAGATGGGCCAACGCCTCTAATCGTGCTGAGGTCAGCCGGCCCTCCTCTCGAACGTCGAGCTCGAAAGCAATCTTGGCGTTACGGCAAACGAGCTCCACCATGCGTCGTTTCCCTCCCCGCTTGGGATGTACAATCTCGATACGACCTTGCTTCTTCGCACTCAGCCACTCTGCCACCAGAGCGCTCTCAACAAGGTCAACCGGCACGTGGATTTCCGTAGGCAGATATCTCTCAAGCTCGTAATATTGCTGGATCGAGGCACTAATCAAGTCGGCGTCATCGTGCGCTTCGAGGTCGTTCAGGGTGAAGCTGTCTCGGTCGACGATTTTTCCGGCGCGCATCGAGAAGATCTGCAAGACTGCCTGGTCTCCTTCTCGATAGAATCCGAAAATGTCCCGCTCTTCTCCACGCACACTCGTCATCTTCTGCCGGGAGCTCAAATCCTCCAACGTATGAATCGTATCCCTCAGTCGTGCGGCCACCTCGAAGCTCTCTCCCTCCGCAGCTTCATACATCTGCTTCCTCAAAGAGGAGATGAGGGCCTCGTTCTTACCCTCCAGAAAGAGCTTGGCCGAATCCACACTCTGTCGGTACGCTTCGAGGCTGGCGACACTCTCTACGCAGGGTGCTATACAGCGCTTAATCTGATATTGGAGGCAGGGCCGGGAACGATGACCGTCTAGCTTTTCACTGCAATTTCGAACTCCAAAGAGCCGATGGACGAGATTCATGGACCTGCGAGCCAAACTGGCGGGAACATAGGGGCCCGTGTAGACCGCGCCGTCATCCCCTGGCTTCCGGACGACATAGATGCGCGGATATGTTTCGTTGACGGTCAACTTCAAATAGGGATGGTTCTTGTCGTCCCGCAACAAGACGTTGTATCGAGGCTTGTGAGTCTTGACCAGGTTGTTCTCTAGGACGAGCGCCTCCCTCTCCGTATCCGTGGCGATGACCTCCAAGTCCCGGATGGCTTCTACCAAACGATCGAGCCTGGGGCTCTCGATCCGGGATCTTTGGAAGTAGGAACGGACACGGCCCCGAAGTGAACGGGCCTTTCCTACGTAGAGGATTTGCCCGCCTCGTCCACGAAATAAATAGACGCCGGGTGTAGACGGAAGCTCGTCCAGCTTCTGAGAAACAACTTCGTTCATAACCGCAAATCGGAAAGGACTACTCGATCAAACCGAGATACTCTCTGCAGATTATAGCCTTATCGTGGCCTTGTAAGTGGCTGGAGTCCGGGAAGGTGTGGCGCAAAAACGACGCGGCGAAGCGCGGGATTCCAGGATGCTCGAGTGCTCGAGTTCTTGAGTTTCCGAGTACTTGATTCCTATGCTTCCTGAGGATCCGTCTGGCCCACAACCTGCGGCTGAACCGTTTGCGGCTCGCGCCAGTTGTCGAAGAGACCCACCATATTGGCGCAGGCCAAGGTGCAATAAGAGGCACAGGCCTTGGGGGTGGAGTATTCTCTTTGCAAGTCCTTAAACTCGTATTTTTCGAGCGCTATGTTGGGATAGCCCTTTTGTTGGGAGCACAAATGCACCAGGCCGTCTTCACAAATGTAGAGGTAACGTGCACCGGCTCGGCATCGCCAGTCATTCGGTCGCCCGTGCGCCAAGTTGTCTCTGAAGCCACTGAATCGCGCGTAGCTCCACTTCCCGACATTTTTCAGACGATCATAAACACGCATTTCGCGCTCGCTCAGTGCCTTCAACCGTCCATGTCCGTCATGGATGATGCCGAGTGTGGTCGTGAAGCCGAGCTCCACGGCTCGCTTCGTGATCTTTTCCGCATCTTCAGGATTCTTGATGCCTCCACCAATGACCGAGTTGATATTGACGAAGAACTCGGCATGCGTTGCTAGGTTTCTGAGCTTGGAGTCCAAAACCTTCAAGCTCTTCTTGGAAACGTCGTCCGGCTGGAGGTTATCGATGCTGATTTGAAGATGCTGAAGCCCTGCGCGATTCAGGCGCTCGATGCGCTCGGGGGTCAGGAAATAGCCGTTGGTGATCATACCCGCGATCATGCCATGAGATCTTATGTGGCGGATGATTTCATCGAGCTCGGGATGAAGAGTAGGCTCACCACCACTCATCGTGATGATGGAGGTTCCCAAATGTGCCAACCGATCGATGCGGCTCTTCATCGCCTCGAGAGGGACCGGTTTGGATACATTGTCGTACTCGTTGCAGTAGGCGCAGGAAAGGTTGCACCGCCGCATGGGAACAATGTGCGCAAGAATGGGGTGGCGGGTCGATGCAAGCCCTCGTGTGATCATCATCAACTCTCGGGCACGTATCTTGATCTTATTTATCGTGTTCATAATTCGAGTTCTCCGCCACTCACTGCCTGGAACGTTTGCCACACCGCGCACACGGCTCCCGCCGAAAATGAGGCATTCATCCCCTAGTTCGTTCTCCATGCAGGGAGAAGAATCCTAACGACTCACGGAATAGTCTTTGCCAAAGCCACTTTGCACTATCTTCTATCGGCTCGGTTCGGTCAAGCTGACTACAGGGAAAGGTCCAAATATGACTTGAAAGGTCCGTTTTACAGGCTGATTGGAATGGTGCTTTCTAGTGATGAGCGCAGTGAGGGACAGACTGCATCTCTATATGGAGATAGATGAGATCATATAGAACTCAAGAACTCAGAATTCGAGAACTCAGCAGACACACTTCAATGGATGCTCTGCTGAGTTATGGGTTCTTGGGTTCTGGGTTCTAATTTTTGACGATCTCCACCCCTGAGGGGAGATCCAACTTGAAGGTCTTGGCGGGCAAGTTTGAGTTGATGACGATGTCATTGAAGAGAATCTCGGTCGTATCCCTATTGGCCTCATGAAAAACGGATCGAAGTGGAACCCACCTTTTTTTATCCATCGTAAGCTCTATCGCCCTGAAGATGGACGCCTTTGAGTTGGGCTTCGGAACGAGCTTCAGCACAGCCGAGGTTTCGTTCTCTTCCACGAGGCTGACGTCGTAATTTTTTGAGATCTCGGAATTGGATTTCCCAAAGCCAATCAGTAAGTCAGCCCCGACTCCTTTCATTTGCCCCTTGTCAAACTCCTGAACCTGATTGGCGGTAGGATTGTATAGCTGAATTTTCTTGCCGCTAATGAGGAGCACTTTCGGGGCCGGAGGTCCGTACTCCCATCGAATGTTTCCAGGAATCTCGACGAAGAGTTCTCCTGTGGTCTTCTCGTCCATATCCAATATAAAGTCGTGACTGTTTTGATCGAACTTAGCATGGAGGGTTCTTAGCTTGTCGCCTGCAGCTTTCATGGCGGACAAAACTGCATCGAGGCGCTCGTTGGCTTGACAAGGCCGACTCGCGAGAAGAGCGATAACGGCAACGCCACAAATGAGCTTTGGGCTACGGAACAAAATAAAGGTCGCCATTTCGGCCCTAAACAACTTCGCCGGCCGTACTGACAAATTCGGGGACTTTACGATAACTGACGACGCGGCCATCTAA